>NZ_PUGA01000004.1:0-129630 GCF_003236725.1 Pantoea sp. ARC270 | reverse complement strand
GGTGGCTATCTGGCGATTCTTGGCGCGATGCTGGCAGGCAGCGCCACGCTCTCGCCGTTTGCCACGGCGGCGGCGTTACGGATTACGTTGCAGTAACCGCGCATAAAAAGACGCGGCCTTTTTTATCGTTAATGTGAGCATTTGATATGTGGAAAGCGTTACATCAGCTGGCCCGGCCCGAACGGCTCTATCAGCTTTCGGGGCGCCTGGTGCCCTGGTTTGCGATAGCCGGCGTGGCGACATTACTGCTGGGCTGGATCTGGGGATTTGGATTTGCTCCCGCTGACTATCAGCAGGGTGACAGTTTTCGCATCATGTATATCCATGTGCCCGCTGCCATGTGGTCGATGGGCACCTATGCCGCCATGGCCGTCGCGGCGTTTACCGGTCTGGTGTGGCAGATGAAAATGGCCGATCTGGTTTCCGCCGCCATGGCACCCGTAGGCGCGGTCTTTACCTTTATTGCGCTGGTCACCGGTTCCGCGTGGGGCAAACCGATGTGGGGAACCTGGTGGATCTGGGATGCACGCCTCACCTCGGAGCTGGTGTTACTTTTCCTCTATATGGGCGTGATTGCACTCTGGCACGCGTTCGATGACCGCCGCACCGCAGGCCGGGCCGCCGGCGTCCTGATTCTGGTCGGCGTGGTCAACCTGCCCATCATCCACTTCTCGGTGCAGTGGTGGAATACCCTGCATCAGGGCTCGTCCGGCATCCTTCAGCAGGCGATTGCGCCGGTGATGCGAACGCCGCTGCGCTGGGCCATCCTCGGTTATCTGCTGCTGTTTATCACGCTGACGCTGATGCGGCTGCGCAACCTGATTCTGTTAACGGAACGCCATCGCCCCTGGGCACTTGACGTCGCAAAACGGGGAGAGCAGAAATGACGCCGGCCTTTTCCTCCTGGCACGCCTTTTTTGCCATGGGCGGCTACGCCTTTTACGTCTGGCTGGCGGTGGCCTGCACGCTGCTTCCGCTGGCGGGACTGACGCTGCATACCCTGTTACTGCGCCGCCGCCTGCTGGCGGAGATCCGCCAGCGTGATGCGCGTGAACGTCGCATCCGGGCAGCTAAATCCAGAAAAGCCGCGGCTGAAGCGGCAGGAGAGAGTGTGTGAATAGCCGTCGACGCAATCGCCTCTGTGCGGCCGTTGCGATTCTGCTTGGCCTGGGCCTGGCCACCGCGCTGGTGATGTATGCGCTGCGCTCAAACATCGATCTGTTTTATACCCCGGGTGAAATCCTTTATGGCAAAGGCGAGGCGCATGAGAAGCCGGAGGCGGGCCAGCGGCTGCGCGTCGGTGGCATGGTGATGCCCGGCAGCGTGCACCGGGACCCGAACAGCCTGGCGGTAACGTTCAAACTTTATGATGCGCGCGGCGTCGTCAGCGTCAGTTTTGAAGGCATCCTGCCGGATCTGTTCCGGGAAGGGCAGGGCGTCGTGGCGCAGGGCGTGCTGGCGGACGGTAACCAGATCGTTGCCAGAGAAGTGCTGGCCAAACACGATGAGAAATATACGCCGCCGGAGATAGAAGACGCGATGAAGAGCAATCACAACGGCCCGCAGTCACAGTATCAGGCGGGAAATAAATCATCATGATGCCGGAAACCGGGACTTTTCTGCTTTGTCTGGCGCTGGGGCTGGCGCTGCTGCTCAGCAGCTATCCGCTCTGGGGCGCAATTCGTCAGGATGCGCGGCTGATGGCGATGACGCGCCCGCTGGCCTGCGGGCTGTTTGTCTGCATCGCTGCGGCCTTTATGCTGCTGGTCTGGGCTTTTATCTGCAACGATTTTACCGTGGCCTATGTTGTCACCAACTCCAACAGCCTGCTGCCGATCTACTACCGCATTGCCGCCACCTGGGGGGCGCATGAGGGATCGCTGCTGCTGTGGGTATTGCTGCTCAGCACCTGGACCTTAGCCGTGGCGATCTTCAGTCGCGGTATGCCACAGGACGCGCTGGCGCGCGTACTGGCGGTCATGGGGATGATCAATCTCGGCTTCCTGCTGTTTATCCTGCTGACGTCGAATCCGTTTGCCCGCACGCTGCCCGACTTCCCTGTAGACGGGCACGACCTGAACCCGATGCTGCAGGATATCGGCCTGATCTTCCATCCGCCGCTGCTCTACATGGGTTATGTCGGATTCTCGGTGGCCTTTGCGTTTGCCATCGCTTCGCTGATGGCCGGACGGCTCGATACCGCGTGGGCGCGCTGGTCGCGTCCCTGGACCACCGCGGCCTGGGTCTTCCTGACTATCGGGATTGTGCTGGGCTCGGCCTGGGCCTATTACGAACTGGGCTGGGGCGGCTGGTGGTTCTGGGATCCGGTAGAGAACGCCTCGTTCATGCCGTGGCTGGCGGGCACGGCGCTGATCCACTCGCTGGCTGTCACCGAAAAGCGTGGCACCTTTAAGGCCTGGACCGTGCTGCTGGCGATCACCGCCTTTTCGCTCAGCCTGCTCGGTACGTTCCTGGTGCGCTCCGGCGTGCTGGTGTCGGTCCACTCGTTCGCTTCCGATCCGGCGCGTGGCATGTTTATCCTCGCATTTCTGGTGATTGTCATCGGCAGTTCGCTGCTGCTCTATGCAATTAAAGGGGGGCAGGTGCGGAGCCGGGTACAGAATGAAACCTGGTCACGGGAATCCTTTCTGCTGGGCAACAATGTGCTGCTGATTGCAGCCATGCTGGTGGTACTGCTCGGCACGCTGTTGCCGCTGGTTCACAAGCAGCTGGGACTGGGCAGCATTTCGGTGGGTGAGCCGTTCTTTAATACGATGTTCAGCTGGCTGATGGCGCCGTTTGCGCTGCTGATGGGGATCGGGCCGCTGGTACGCTGGCGGCGCGATGAACCGCAGAAACTGGCCAAACGACTGGCGCTGGCGCTGCTCGTTACCCTGGCCTGTTCGATGATGATTCCCTGGTGGCTGCAGGATCGCATTGCGGCGATGACCGTGGTGGGCTTACTGATGTCCCTCTGGATCATTGTGCTGACGCTGCTGGAACTGCACGAACGCGCCACGCATCGCCATCCGTTTCTGACCGGGCTGCGTCACCTCTCCCGCAGCCACTGGGGCATGGTGCTGGGCCACCTTGGCGTCGGGGTCACGGTAATTGGTATCGCCTTCAGCACGCAGTACAGCGTGGAGCGTGACGTACGGATGCGGGCGGGGGACAGCGTAGACATCCATCACTATCACTTTGTCTTCCGCGGCGTGCAGAACCTGCAGGGGCCTAACTACAGCGGGGGCATGGGGATTATCGATGTCACGCGCAACGGGAAACCGGAAGCGACGCTGCAGGCGGAAAAACGCTTCTATACCGCGGCCCGAACCATGATGACCGAAGCGGCGATTGATGGGGGGTTCAGCCGCGATCTCTATGCAGCGCTGGGCGAGGAGCTGGAGGATGGCGGCTGGGCGGTGCGTATTTACTACAAACCCTTTGTCCGCTGGATCTGGGCTGGCGGCGTACTGATGGCGCTGGGGGGCCTGTTCTGCCTGTGGGATCCCCGCTATCGCTCGCGCAAAAAAGCCGCACGTGAGGAGCGCGCATGAACAAGAAAATCCTGCTTATCCCGCTGGTGCTGTTTCTGCTGCTGGCAGCGGCGCTGCTGTGGCAGCTGACCCGCAATGCGGATGGTGACGATCCGACCCGTCTTGAATCGGCGCTGATCGGTAAACCGATGCCGCTGTTCCGGCTGGAAGCGCTCGACCAGCCCGGCAAAACCTATGACCAGCGCGTGCTGACCGATGGAAGGCCGATACTGCTGAACGTCTGGGCAACCTGGTGTCCGACCTGCCGCGCCGAACATCACTATCTGAATACGCTGGCGGAGCAGGGCATTCGGGTGGTCGGCCTGAACTATAAAGACGATCGCCATAAGGCGGTTAACTGGCTGAACACGCTGGGTAACCCCTACGCCCTGAGTCTCTACGATGGCAGCGGCATGCTGGGACTTGACCTCGGCGTCTATGGCGCACCGGAAACTTTTCTGATCGACGGTAAAGGGATTATCCGCTATCGCCACGCCGGCGATCTCAACGCGCGCGTCTGGGAGCAGGAAGTGAAACCGTTGTGGATGAAATACAGTGCGGAGGCGGGATCATGAGATCGCTGTTACTGATCTGTGGCCTGCTGTTCAGCATCAATCTGTGGGCGACCATCGACACACTGCAATTTGACTCTCCGGCTCAGGAGGCGCAATACCGTGACCTCACCGCATCACTGCGCTGTCCGAAATGTCAGAACAACAGCATCGCCGACTCGAATGCCATGATTGCCGCCGACATGCGGCTGAAAGTTTATGAGCTGATGAAGCAGGGGCAGAGCCGCCAGCAGATCATTGATTACATGGTGGCGCGCTACGGCAACTTCGTCTCTTATTCGCCACCACTGACCCCGTCAACGCTGATCCTGTGGGCTGGCCCGGCGCTGTTTGTGCTGCTGGGTGGCGCGGTGATTATTCTGCGCAGCCGTCGGCGTCACACCCACAGTGCGCTGGATGACGCTGAGCAACAGCGTCTCGATGCCTTACTGAAGTCAGACAGGAAGCCGTCATGAGTGCATTCTGGATTACCCTTTTTCTGTTACTGCTGGCGGCGTGCACGCTGTTCCTGGCCGCGGGCTGGCGGCAGCGTCAGGCCAGCCTGGGCGACCGCGATCGCCTCAATCAGCGCTTTTACCATCAGCGGATCGATGAGCTGGCGCAGGATGAAGAGCAGGGCGTTGTTGCTGAGCGCCCAGTAATGGAGCGCGAGTTACAGCAGACGCTGCTGGCCGATATTCCGCCGGCGCAGAGCCTCCCGTCCCACAGCAGCAGCCGCTGGATTTTGCTGCCGGGCCTGCTCGTGCTGATTGGGGTGTCGCTGGGAACCTATCTGAAAACCGGCGGCCTGACGCAGTACACCGGCTGGATGCAGGTGCAGCAGGCGTACCCTGCGCTGCGTGCGCGGCTGATGGACCCCGGCGCCAGACCGCTCAGCATGGAGGAGCTGGCACGTTTAGAGCTCGGATTGCGTACCGCCCTGCAAACGGAACCGGATAATCTGGCCGACTGGACCATGCTGGGGCGGCTTGGCATGGTGCTGAATCAGGCTGATATCGCCAGTCAGGCGTTTGAGCATGCGTTACAGCTCTCACCCAACGATATGACGCTGAAGCAGGATTATGCAGAGGTGCTGACGCGCTCTCCCGATCCGCAGGATAACCGTCAGGCGTCACTGCTGCTGCGCGCTCTGCTGAAAGCGGAGCCGCAAAACCCGCGTACGCTTGGCCTGCTGGCGTTTAACGCCTACGGCCAGCAGCAGTACGATCAGGCGATTGAAGCCTGGCAGGCCCTGCTGAACGTGCTGCCTGCCGGTGACACACGACGCGCGATGATCGCCCGCAGCATTGAGCAGGCGAGAAGCGATGCCGGAGAGCAGAGCCGTCAGCTGGCGCTGACCGTGCGGCTGACCCCGCAGGCAGAAAAAATGTTACCGCAGGACGGAGTGTTGTATATTTCGGTTTCTGACGGGACGTCACCGGTGCCGGTGGCGGTGAAGCGCATGCCGCTGAGCCACTTCCCGCTGTCGCTGACGCTGGATGACAGCAATGCCATGATGCCGGATCGCCTGCTGTCGGCGCAGCATCAGGTCGCGGTTCGGGTGCGTATCTCCCGCGACGGCAGCGCCACCCCGCAGCCGGGTGACTGGCTGGGTGAGAGCGCCGTGACGCCCTGGGATGGTCATCAGCCGATCGCGGTAGAGATTAATCAGCAGCTTCCCTGAACGTCATCAACGATCCTGTTCAGGTCGCTGCGTGCCATTGCCTGCTGCCTCTGGCATAAAGTCAGCTATGCTCATCGGGTAAGCCGATTCGACGCCGGGCTGTGCCTGAACGATGGGTAGCCCTTTTTCATCCGCACAGGGAGATTGGAATGAATTATCGCCTGACCAGCCTGGCTGTGGCCAGCGTCCTTCTGGTAGGTTGTGCCAGTTCAAAGCCGGCAAATAACGATCCTGCGCAGCGCAGCGATCCGTTCGAAGGCTTTAACCGCACGATGTTTAACTTTAACTACAATGTGCTGGATCCCTATGTGCTGCGTCCGGTCGCTGTCGCCTGGCGCGACTACGTGCCGGTGCCTGCACGAACCGGCCTGAGCAATTTCCTCGGCAACCTGGAAGAGCCCGCCAGCATGGTTAACGCTATTCTGGTCGGTGACGGACGCGATGCGGGTATCCACTTCACCCGTTTCTTCCTGAACAGTGTGCTGGGTCTGGGTGGTTTCATTGACGTCGCCGGTAAAGCCAATCCGGAACTGGCGCGTGAACAGCCGCACCGTTTCGGCACCACGCTGGGCCACTATGGTGTCGGCTATGGTCCTTACGTTGAGCTGCCGGCTTACGGCAGCTTTACTATACGGCAGGATGGCGGTGACTACGTTGATACCCTCTATCCGATCCTCGGCTGGCTGACCTGGCCGATGTCGATTGGTAAGTGGACGCTGGAGGGGATTGAGACCCGCGCGCAACTGCTGGATTCCGATGCGATCCTGAAGCAGCAGAGCGATCCGTACGCCTTTATCCGTAACGCCTACTTCCAGCGTCACGACTTTTTGGCGCGTGGCGGCAAACTCAAGCCGGAAGAGAATCCAAACGCCGCTGCGATTCAGGATGACCTGAAGGATATCGACGCGCAGTAAACGCAGGACGCAGGCTCCCTGAGCCAGCATGCGATTCAGGGCGACAAAAAAGGGCGACTCAGTTGAGTCGCCCTTTTTAATTGTGCTATCCGGTCAGAACTTGTAGTTAAAGTTCGCGCCGTAAAGCCAGGCCTTGCCTTCTGAGTTAAAGGTATAAGGACCTTCTTTCACCGTCACTTTCTGTCCGTGCATATAGGAGATGCCCAGATCGACCGAGGCGTTATCATTGAAGGCGTACGAGGTACCCGCACTCAGCCACAAACGATCCTGATCCGGGATGGAGATAGAGCGTTTATCGGCTGGCACCGGGCTGTCATCAAATGCGATACCGGTGCGGAACGTCCAGTTGCTGTCGTAGAAATAGGTGGTGCCCAGCGCGATACGGTAGGCATCGTGGAAGCTTTCATCTTTATAGAACAGCGTCTGGCCCTGAGAACCGGTGGCTTTCAGCTCCTGGAACTGACTCCAGCTGGTGTAGGCCATGCTGTAGTGAACCGCCCACTGCGGAGCCACTTTATGCCAGCCCGACACTTCCCACATCTCCGGCAGATTCAGGGTTAACGCGCCCGGAACCGTCGTGCCGTTGGTACCAAAAGGCACGCCTGACACTTCCGGGTTGTTGACCGCGTTCAGACGGGAGGACAGATTACTTTTGTAATCGCCATCAAAGTCGATCTTCACCTCTGAACGATAGCTGAAGCCGAAGCGGTTATTTTCATCCACTTCATACAGGATACCGGCATTCCAGCCGTAGCCCCACTCGTCGCCTTTCAGATGGGCAACCTGCGTATCAGCCGGTACGCCCAGTCTCGCGCCTGATTCACCGGCATAGCGTTCAATTTTCGCTTTAGCATAAACCGCATCAAAACCGACGCCCACGCTGAAGTGCTCATTGAACCGGTAAGCGGTGCTGAGGTTTAAGTTGCCGGTCATCAGGTCCGTTTTACCGCCATAGCCGCCAGCGGTGTAACCATTATTAAACTCTGTTGCTAAGCCATAGTTGGAGGTTGCCGATGCGCCAATCCACCACTGATCGTTGATGGGCTGAACGTAATGAATATTGGGTATCCACTGATTCGGGGCGATGTTGCTGGCATCCAGGCTGCGGCCCGTCGGACTGCGGCCCGTGATATCCACATCCGGATCAATATAAACCGCACCGATGGAAAACTCCGGGCGATCCATTAACGCCATCGTTGCCGGGTTACGGCTGGCGGATGCCGCCGTATCACCCATTGCCCCTTCGCCTGAGTAGGCGCGACCTAAACCAATCGTAGAGAACTCATTTAACTGAAACCCAGCTGCGTAAACGTGTGAAGAGACAAGCGCCACTGCAGCCGCCACGGCTGACTTTGCGAACAGGTTCTTATGGTTCATGACCACAACCTCATGTGAATTATTATTTAACGCTATAACGTCGCGTAACAAAGGACGGCGGATTGTAGGGACTGACGGTAAACGCACATATCAGACCAGTGCGGAGAGTATAGGTCCGACCTGTGTGCAAGTTGCAATATTGTTTTTAAAATATTTCAGAGTTGATCGCTTAAAATTCGATCTGCATAACAAAAAGCACCCTGGTGAAGACAGCATACCGATTCCAGTTTGTTCTGGATCAATTTTTATTGTGATATTCGTCACTTAGCCACAGTCGCGTGGCGCATCTTATCGCAAGTGGGTAAAATTCCGGCCATAAAATCGCTTAACTCACCCGAAGCCGGGGCAGGAGATAAAGATGACTGATGCCATTAAAAAATGCAGTGCGACCGAAACCGCTGCCTGCTGCTGCATTGATGTCGGCACCGTAATGGATAATACCGACTGCACCGCCAGCTGGTCAGAGTGGTTCCCGCAGCGACAGGATGCGGAAGCCAAAGCCGCCCGGCTGACTGAGCGTGCCCGTCAGGTGGAATCGGAACCCTGTGTGATTGACGTCCGGTTCAGCGATGTCGATCAGGGCGTGCAGCTGGATATCGATTTCACCTTCAGCTGCCAGGCTGAAACCCTGATTTTCCAGCTCGGCCTGCGATAACGCCTTTTACGCCGCCTCAGCGCGGCGTTTTTCAATTTCGTGTTTCCCTTCGCACTTTTTCCTTTCTGCTATTGGCGGCTCACCCGCTTGTGGTTAACACTGATCAGGTCAGACCTCTTCAGGCAATGATGCCACAGTCCCGGCTACAGGTGAGAACAATGAGCAAAGCGCAGCCGCTGCTGACGCGTGATGGCGAACGCATCGCAATTACCCACGGGTTACGAACCCCTTTCTTACGCCAGGCGACCGGCTTTCATGGCATTCCCGCCATCGAGCTGGGACGGATGGTGGTCAGCGAATTAATGGTGCGCAGTGAGTTACCGGCTGACGTGATTGAGCTGCTGGTATTTGGTCAGGTGGTACAGATGCCGGAAGCGCCAAACATTGCGCGTGAAATTGTCTTAAGCAGCGGGCTGAATGTGAATACCGACGCCTACAGCGTCAGCCGTGCCTGCGCCACCAGTTTTCAGGCGGTGGCGAATGTGGCAGAGAGCCTGATGGCGGGTACGGTTTCTGCCGCTATTGCCGGCGGGGCAGACTCCTCGTCAGTGCTGCCGATTGGGGTCACTAAAACGCTGGCCCGCGCGCTGGTGGATCTCAATAAGGCCCGCAGCCTGGGGCAGAAACTGCATATCCTTAAACGGCTGCGTCCGCGCGACCTGCTGCCGGTGCCGCCTGCGGTGGCGGAGTACTCGACCGGCCTGCGGATGGGGGACACGGCCGAGCAGATGGCGAAAAGCTACGGTATCACCCGTGAGGCTCAGGATGCGCTGGCGCTCCGTTCCCATCAGCATGCCGCCAGAGCCTGGCAATCCGGGGTACTGAATCAGGAAGTCATGGCAGCCTTTGTACCGCCGTGGAAAGCCGCAATCGATCAGGACAATAACGTGCGGATGAACGCTAAAGCAGAGGATTACGCCCGACTGCGTCCCGCCTTTGACCGCCAGCACGGCAGCGTTACCGCCGCCAACAGCACGCCGCTGACGGATGGCGCGGCAGCCGTCATTCTGATGCGGGAAGGGCGCGCCAGGGAACTGGGCGTCACGCCGCTGGGCTACCTGCGCAGCTACGCGTTTACCGCCATTGATGTCCAGCAGGACATGCTGCTGGGGCCAGCCTATGCTTCGCCGCTGGCGCTGGATCGTGCCGGGGTGAGCCTGGCCGATCTGACGCTGATAGATATGCATGAGGCGTTCGCGGCCCAGACGCTGAGCAATCTGCAGCTGTTTCGTGACGAACGTTTCGCCCGTGAGGTGCTGAACCGGCCGCATGCGCTGGGCGAGGTCAACGAAGAGCGTTTCAACGTGCTGGGCGGTTCCATCGCCTATGGCCATCCTTTTGCCGCCACGGGCGCGCGTATGATTACCCAGACGCTTAATGAACTGCGCCGCCGTGGTGGCGGGCTGGGACTGGTCACCGCCTGCGCGGCGGGTGGTCTGGGTGCGGCAATGGTTCTGGAGGCCGAATAATGGAGCAGAATGCCTTTCAGCTGACGATGCGACAGGATCACGTCGGCATTATCACGATTGATGTCCCTGGCGAGAAGATGAACACCCTGAAAGCGGAATTTGCTGGCCAGATTGCCGCCATCATTGCGGAAGCGCGACGCGATCCGCAGCTGGCGGGAGTGGTCCTGATCTCCGGCAAAACGGACAATTTTATCGCGGGCGCGGACATCAGCATGATTGACCGCTGCCAGAGTGCGCAGGAAGCTGAAGCGCTGGCGAAGCAGGGCCAGGAAGTGATGGCAATGATCGACGCGCTGCCTTTTCCGGTGGTGGCGGCCATTCACGGGGCCTGCCTGGGCGGTGGACTGGAACTGGCGCTGGCCTGCGATGCGCGCATCTGCTCGCTGGATGATAAAACCCGCCTCGGCTTGCCGGAAATACAGCTCGGCCTGCTGCCTGGCTCTGGCGGGACGCAGCGGCTGCCGCGTTTAATCGGCGTTCAGCAGGCGCTGCCGCTGATGCTGACCGGCAAAAGTCTGCGCGCGAAGCAGGCGCGAAAGCTCGGTGTCGTCGATGATGCGGTTCCCCGCCCGATCCTGCTGGAGACCGCAATTGCGCGGGTGAAAAAGGGCAAAGTCAGCGGACGCGTCCTGCCGCTGCGCGATCGGCTGCTGCATGGTCCGGTCGCCCGCCAGGCGCTGTTTGCGCTGGCGAAACGCCAGACCGCGGCGAAAACGCAGGATAACTATCCGGCCGCCAGACGGCTGATTGAGGTGGTGCGCATCGGGCTGGAGCAGGGCAGCCGCGCCGGCCATGATGCGGAGGCGCGCGCCTTTGGCGAACTGGCGATGACGCCGGAGTCCGTTGCGCTGCGCGGACTCTTCTTTGCCACCACGGCGATGAAAAAGGAGCGGGGCGGTGAAGCTGAACCCGCGACCGTCAAGCGTGTTGCGGTGCTGGGCGGCGGGCTGATGGGCGGCGGTATTGCCAGCGTCACCGCGATCAACGCCGGGTTGCCGGTGCGCATCAAAGATATCAGCCTGGAAGGCGTCAGCCATGCGCTGAAAACCAGCTGGGATCTGCTCAGCAAAAAGGTCCGTCGTCGTCAGCTGACCCCGGCAGCGCGCCAGCAGCAGATGGCGCGCATCACAGGTGGCATCGATTATCAGGGATTCTCGCAGCGCGACGTGGTGATCGAAGCGGTGTTCGAAGATCTTGCCCTGAAGCAGCAGATGGTGCACGACGTCGAGGCACACTGTCAGCCGCATACCCTGTTTGCTTCCAACACCTCTTCGCTGCCGATTGCGGATATCGCCGCCGGGGCGCAGCGTCCTGAGAATGTCATCGGGCTGCACTATTTCAGTCCGGTGGAAAAAATGCCGCTGGTGGAGGTGATCCCGCATCTGAATACTTCGGCCTCGACGCTGGTTACCGTTGTGGCACTGGCGCGCAGTCAGGGCAAGACGCCGATCGTCGTCGCAGACAAGCCGGGTTTCTATGTCAACCGCATCCTGACCCCCTATATAAATGAAGCGATGCGCTGTCTGCTGGAGGGGGAGCCAATTGAGCACATCGATCGGGCGCTGGTGAAGTCTGGTTTTCCGGTTGGTCCGCTTCAGCTGCTTGATGAGGTCGGCATTGATGTCGGCAGCAAAATCAGCCCCATTCTGCATCAGGCCTATGGTGAACGCTTTGCCGCACCCGCCGCGTTTGATGCGGTGATCAGGGATGGCCGTAAGGGTCGTAAAAATGGCCGGGGCTTCTATCGTTATGACCTGCCGCGCTGGCAGCGCAAAAAACCGGACGCCTCGCTTTACAGCCTGCTGAAGGTCACGCCGCAGGCCCGGCAGAGTGGGGCACAGATTGCAGAACGCTGTGTGATGATGATGCTGAATGAGGCCGCCCGTTGTCTCGATGAGCAGGTAATTCGCAGCGCCCGGGACGGCGATGTGGGGGCGGTGTTTGGCATCGGCTTTCCGCCTTTCCTGGGCGGGCCGTTCCACTACATGGATAAACTGGGTGCGGCGGAAATGGTCAGCCGGCTGAACCGTCTCGCGCAGCAGCACGGTGAGCGATTTGCCCCCTGTGAGGCGCTGATTCAGGCGGCTGCGGAACAGACGAAATTTTACATTTCTCTGTGAAATGGAATAACGGCTCCGATTCAGCGGGTTAGAAAAGCGCCGCCCGCGTGTGCGGCGCAGCATGAATCTGAGAAGTGCTTATTTAATAAACAACCGGTTGACTATACTGAAGCCATTAGGGTAAAACACAGCGTTCATTCGCAGAGTGAAGAGTCTGACGCGTCGCGTCGGGCGATATCGACAAACAACAGCGGTGCTTTATGCAAGTTTTTATCATGCGTCACGGCGATGCGGCTCTGGAAGCAGCAAGTGATTCAGTCAGGCCTTTAACCTTATGTGGCTGTGATGAATCGCGTCAGATGGCCCACTGGCTTAACAGCCAGACGCCGGACATCGAGCGTGTCCTGGTCAGTCCCTATCTACGCGCGCAGCAGACGCTCGCTACCGTGCGTGAAGCCTATCCCCTGCCGGAAGGCCAGGACGTGTTACCGGAGTTAACGCCGGGTGGCGATCCGGGCCTGGTCGGCTGCTATCTGCAGGCGCTGGCGAACGAAGGGGTGAAATCGGCGCTGGTCATCTCCCATCTGCCCCTGGTGGGCTACCTGGTTTCCGAACTCTGCCCGCAGGAAACCCCACCGATGTTTGCCACTTCCGCCATTGCCTGCGTCGAGTTCGATCCGGCAGAGAGTGCCGGTAAACTGCTGTGGCAGGTCAGTCCGAAGAAGCTGGCGAAAGCCATCTGACGACGAGGGGCCGATGACACCGGCCCTGTCAGGGCAACTCAGGCGGTTGCCACTCCTCAATCTCAATCAGCACCAGCAGCGCAGCATCACCGCCGAACATTTTCGGCGCCTGATGAAACGCCATGACCCACGGATGCTGGGCCAGCCACAGCGGCGTCTGCTGCTTCAGAATATGTTTTCCATGTCCGGTCATGACGCTGGCGCAGAACAGATGTTCACGGCGGCAGGCGGCGATCAGTGCGCCCAGCTCCTGCTTGGCCTGCATCTGCGTTAAGCCGTGCAGGTCGAGAAAAATCTCCGGGGTATAGTCACCCCGGCGCAGTTTTTTCAGCTCAAAATGGCTGACATCGGCGCGCACGTAACGGGTAGCCCCTTCGGTCGAGAGCAGGGGCTGAAACTCATCCGAAAAGTAATGGCTGTTGTCCGCCTGCTCGGAAAGCAGACGTTTTACCGGAATCTCGCGGGTTTTTACCGGCGCTTTATGGACATAAGTGTCCTGTTTTAACTGACGTGTCCCCGTCATTAACTGGCGAAACAGCGCCTCATCATCCGGGCTTAGCGGTGTTTTTTTACTCATGGCAGGTCAGTCTTATCAGAAAAGGCTGTCACACAGCAGAGCCGATACCTTACCGTTAAGTGTCATTAATTGTCAGCTTTTTCACCTCGCTGCGCTGAATTCTCCCCGGCTTCATGGCACACTATCGGCCGATTTAGCAAAAGGCCTGCGGAGGGCTACGTGGACAAAATTTTCGTCGATGAGGCAGTGAACGAACTGCACACCATTCAGGACATGCTGCGCTGGGCGGTAAGCCGCTTTTCCGCTGCCGGAATCTGGTACGGACATGGCACAGACAATCCCTGGGACGAAGCCGTTCAACTGGTCCTGCCGTCTCTCTGGCTGCCGCTGGATATTCCGGAAGATATGCGCAACGCGCGTCTGACCGCCAGCGAGCGTCTTCTGATTGTCGAGCGCGTCATTCGTCGCGTTAACGAGCGTATTCCGGTCGCCTACCTGACCAACAAAGCCTGGTTCTGCGGTCACGAATTCTTTGTTGATGAGCGCGTGCTGGTGCCGCGTTCACCGATTGGCGAACTGATTGAGAACCGCTTTGCCGGTCTTATCAGCACGCCACCCGCGCATATTCTGGATATGTGCACCGGCAGCGGCTGCATCGCGATTGCCTGTGCTTACGCCTTCCCGGAAGCGGAGGTTGACGCCGTCGATATCTCGACCGGCGCGCTGGCTGTGGCCGAGCAGAATATTGAAGAACATGGCCTGATCAATCAGGTCACGCCGATTCGTGCCGACCTGTTCCGCGAACTGCCGCCGCTGAAATATGACCTGATCGTCACTAACCCGCCTTATGTGGATGCGGAAGATATGGACGATCTGCCCAATGAGTATCGCCACGAACCGGAGCTGGGTCTGGCGGCGGGCAGCGATGGCCTGAAGCTGGTGCGCCGCATTCTGGCCTGCGCGCCTGATTATCTCAGCGAGCAGGGCGTTCTGGTCTGCGAAGTCGGTAACAGCATGGTGCATATGATCGAGCAGTATCCCGATGTGCCCTTTACCTGGCTGGAATTTGACAACGGCGGTGACGGTGTCTTTACGCTGACGCGCCAGCAGATCGTCGACGCACAACACCATTTCTCCTTTTACAAAGACTAAAAGTGGGGCGAAGCCTCGCCCGCCGAACCCTGACAAGGAAACAGCATGGCCGGAAACAGCATCGGACAATTTTTTCGAGTAACTACCTTTGGCGAGTCCCACGGTCTTGCGCTGGGCTGCATCGTTGATGGGGTGCCACCGGGCATCCCCCTGACCGAAGCGGATATCCAGCATGACCTCGACCGTCGTCGTCCTGGCACCTCGCGCTACACCACGCAGCGTCGCGAGCCGGATCAGGTGAAAATTTTGTCCGGTGTGTTTGAGGGTGTGACCACCGGCACCTCTATTGGCCTGCTGATTGAGAACACCGATCAGCGGTCGCAGGATTATGGCGCGATCAAAGATCTCTTCCGTCCCGGCCATGCCGATTACACCTACGAGCAGAAGTATGGTCAGCGCGACTACCGTGGCGGTGGCCGCTCTTCGGCGCGTGAAACCGCGATGCGCGTGGCCGCCGGTGCGATAGCGAAGAAGTATCTGCAGATGAAACATGGTGTGGTGGTGCGCGGCTATCTGGCGCAGATCGGGGATATCGCCTGTGAGCTGAAAGACTGGAGCATCGTGGAAGAGAATCCCTTCTTCTGCCCGGATGCGGAGAAGCTGGAGGCGCTGGATGAACTGATGCGCGGCCTGAAAAAAGAGGGCGACTCCATCGGGGCTAAAGTCACGGTCATGGCTGACAACGTGCCGCCTGGCCTGGGCGAACCGGTCTTTGACCGTCTGGATGCCGACCTGGCGCACGCGCTGATGAGCATCAACGCGGTGAAAGGGGTAGAGATCGGTGACGGCTTCGCGGTGGTCAGCCAGCGCGGCAGCCAGCATCGGGATGAAATCCGTCACGATGGTTTCCAGAGTAACCACGCCGGCGGCATTCTGGGCGGCATCAGCAGCGGCCAGACCATCAGCGCCAACCTCGCAATGAAACCGACCTCCAGCATCACCGTGCCGGGTAAAACCATTACCCGCGACGGCGAAGAGGTGGAGATGATCACCAAAGGCCGCCACGATCCCTGCGTCGGGATCCGCGCCGTGCCGATCGCCGAGGCGATGATGGCGATCGTCCTGATGGATCATCTGCTACGCCAGCGGGCGCAGAACGGTGACGTTAACAGCACCGTGCCGCGCTGGTGATGGCATGAAGGCACTTCTGCTTACTCTGAGCGCGCTGTTGTTCAGCGCCTCCAGCCTGGCGGCGACGCCGTGGCAGCGTATTCAGCAGCCCATCAGCGGCGCACCGCAGTCCATCGGCGGCTTTGCGAATGGCTGTATTATTGGCGCCCGGGCACTGCCGCTCAATTCACCCGACTATCAGGTGATGCGTCAGGACCAGCGTCGTTATTTCGGTCATCCCGACCTGATTGCGTTTATTCAGCGGCTGACGACCCGCGTGCACAACCTGCAGCTGGGTAATGTTCTGATTGGGGATATGGGCATGGCGGCTGGCGGACATTTCAGCAGCGGTCACGCCAGCCATCAGACCGGGCTGGATGTCGATATCTGGCTGCAACTGCCGAAAACCCGCTGGACCGCGCAGCAGCTGCTGAAGCCGCAGCCGCTGGATCTGGTCGGGCCGGGCGATAAAAACGTGATTGCGCGCCACTGGCAGCCGGAAATCGACAGCCTGATTAAACTGGCGGCGAAAGATGATGATGTCACGCGCATCTTCGTCAACCCGGCGATTAAAAAGCAGCTTTGTGCGGATGCCGGTGCCGATCGTGACTGGCTGCGCAAAGTGCGCCCCTGGTTCGCGCATCGGGCGCATATGCATGTGCGGCTGCGCTGCCCGACCGGCAGTATCGGCTGTGAAGATCAGCCGCCACCGCCTCCGGGCGATGGCTGTGGCGCAGAGCTGCAGAGCTGGTTCCTGCCGAAGCAGCCCGGATCGGGCGCGCCGGTGAAACGTGAACCGCCGCCGTTACCGCCTGCCTGTCAGGCTCTGCTGGATAAACATCTACTGTAAGGGATTCCATGGAGTGGTTCGTGGTCAGTCCGCTGCTGGTCGGGCTGCTGTTTCTGATTGCCATGCTCGCCGGTTTTATTGACTCGATTGCGGGTGGCGGGGGGTTACTGACGGTGCCGTCGCTGCTGGCGGCGGGTCTCTCACCGGCTCAGGCGCTGGCGACCAATAAACTGCAATCGGTCGGCGGGTCGTTCTCCGCCAGCCTCTACTTTGTGCGACGCGGCGCAGTTAATCTGAGTGAGCAGTGGCTGAATATCGCCATGACGCTGCTGGGGTCCGTGCTGGGGGCGGTGCTGATCCAGCGCCTGCAGGCGGACTTTCTGCGTCAGATGCTGCCGCTGTTTTTGATCGCGATTGGCTTGTGGTTTCTGCTGATGCCGCGTCTCGGTGAAGAAGACCGGGCGCGTCGCCTGCACGGCCTCGCCTATGCGCTGGTCGGGGGCGGTGCCGTGGGCTTCTATGACGGATTTTTCGGGCCGGGCGCGGGCTCTTTCTACGCGCTGGCCTTCGTCACGCTCTGCGGTTACAACCTGGCGAAGGCGACAGCCCATGCCAAAGTTCTCAACTTCACCTCTAACGTGGGCAGTCTGCTGTTCTTTATGTTCGGCGGCAAAGTGGTGTGGGGAACCGGCCTGATTATGATGCTCGGCGCGTTCTGCGGCGCGCGTCTGGGCGCCCGACTGGTGCTGAGCCGCGGGCAGAAACTGATCCGCCCGATGGTGGTGATTGTCTCTGCCGTAATGAGCATAAAACTCCTGTGGGACAGCCATGGCAGCGCCGTGATAGCGTGGCTCTCCACACTGCAATCGTAACTTTTTACGTGATAACGTCATGAACCCGACCCATCATTATGAACAGCTGATTACGCTGTTCGATCGCTGCTTCAGCGATGAATTTCAGACACGCCTGATTAAAGGCGACGATGAACCGATCTATCTTCCTGCTGATGCAGAGTCGCCGTGGAACCGGGTGGTTTTTGCCCACGGCTTTTACGCCAGCGCCCTGCATGAGATCTCTCACTGGTGCATCGCCGGAGAGGCACGCCGTAAACTGGTCGATTTTGGCTACTGGTACTGCCCGGATGGCCGCGATGCGCTGACCCAGAGCCAGTTTGAAGCCGTTGAAGTGAAGCCACAGGCGCTGGAGTGGATGTTTTGTATGGCGGCGGGCTTTCCCTTCAACGTCAGTTGTGACAATCTCGACGGAGATTGTGAGCCGGATCGCATTGCGTTTCAGCGTAAGGTACATGCTCAGGTCATGAGCTATCTGACGGCGGGTATTCCCGCGCGTCCCGCGCGTTTTATTACCGCCCTGGCGGAATTTTATGGCAGGCCTTCATTAACAGCGGCGCAGTTTCCCTGGCCGGACGATCTGTGATGCAGGATGACATTATCAAAAGAGGAATTGAGATGATCGCAGAATTTGAAGCGCGTATCCTGGCCCTGATTGACGACATGGTCGAGCATGCCAGTGACGATGAACTGTTCGCCAGCGGTTATCTGCGCGGGCACCTGACCCTGGCGGTCGCTGAAGTGGAGCAGCTGGATGAGCATACGCCAGAAGCGCTGCAGGTTCAGGTGACCCGCAGCCTGCAGAACGCCATTGCAGCAGGTGAGCTCTCACCGCGCGACCAGGCGCTGGTGGTCGGCATGTGGGACAACCTGTTTGTTCAGGCGCGCCAGCTCTCCGCATGATATGACAGGGCGGTAAGCGCCGCCCTGCAGACCCGCTTTACACCGCTTTTCCCTTCAGCAGTTTCCTGACCCAGTAGCGATTCGGATTGAGTGCCGCCAGCGTGGTCGCATCCAGCGGCTGTGGCTCACCCGCCAGCTGGGCGGCCAGCACCTCGGCTGCCAGCGGTGCGCTGCACAAGCCGCGCGAACCCAGCGCACCAAACAGATAAAGTCCCGGCAGATCGGGGGCGTCAGCAATCTGACTGCCTGCCGCAAGCCGGGCCGGTAAATCGGCATACTGTGCCAGCGTCGCGGCATAATCGGGCACGCCGCCCACCATCGGCAGGTGATCGCGCGTGGCGCAGCGCACGCCCATTCTGGCTTCTCCCTCACTGACATCCACCGTTTCCGCCCAGCGGCTGTCAGGCAGACAGTGCAGCAGGCGAAGGCGATTCTCCTGCTGATCCGCCTCGCGATAATGCGTTGCGGTTTCACCACGATGGTAGCTGGCACCAATACAGTGGGTGCTAAACTGGGCGCTGACCGGCGTCAGATAGCCGTCGTAACAGAGCACGGTCTGCAGCGCGCTGAGGGCAGACGTGGCGGGAACATGGCTCACCTGACCCGCTACCGGGTAGGCTGGCAGCGGGGCGCTTTGCGCAAAGTCGGCGATCGCGTGACCGTTTGCCAGGACCACCGCGGAATGATGAACCGCCGGGCGGTCGCTGAAGGTCAGCGTCCAGCCATCCTCCTGTTGAGAAAGCCCGCTCACCCGGTGCAGCCAGTGAATGCGTAAGCCCTGTGTCTCGCCATGGGCGAGCAGCGCGCTGGTCAGCTCAGCCGGTGAGAGCCAGCCGCCCTCCGGATAGAAAATGCCGCCGCAGCCCAGCGCTACCTTCGCCCGGTTTTCCGCCTCTGCGACATCGACGCCGCAGGCGAGGGTTTCAGGCAGATCCATCGCCAGCATCTGTTCGATCTTTTTGCGGCTCTTTTCATCCCAGCCCAGTTGCAGCACGCCACTCCACTCATGCTCAAAGGTGACCCCGCTCTGGTCGTAGAGTCGCCGGGCAAAGCTGAATGCCGCCGGGAAGAAGGTGGCGAGGGCCGGGTCATGCTGATTGAGCAGCGGATAGAGTGCGCCCTGCCGGTTACCGGAGGCACCCAGCGCGGGCGCCGCATCGGCGCAGTAGAGCGTTACCCGCCAGCCTCGGCGCAGCAGCGCCAGCGCCAGGGTCGCGCTGGCTACGCCGCCGCCAATCAGGGCAACTTCCCGCTGCGCCGCCGGACGGCGATGATACCAGGGCTGCGTGCCGGGGAGCAGAGGCGCATCCTGCAGGCTGCCGCACAGCATTTCGCGCTTCGGGCCAAATCCTTTGCGGCGGGTGACGTCAAATCCCGCCTCCTGCAGACCGCGCCGCACAAACCCTGCAGCAGTAAAAGTCGCGAAAGTCCCCTGTGGACGCGCCAGCTTCGCCATCATGCTGAACAGCGCGGGCGTCCACATATCGGGATTCTTTGCGGGCGCGAAGCCATCGAGGAACCAGGCATCGACCTGACGATGCAGGCTCTCATCCACCTTTTCCATCAGCAGGTTGATATCACCCAGCCACAGATCCAGCGTGATGCGTCCGCCGTCAAACAGCAGTCGCTGGCAGCCGGGCAGGGCAGCCGGCCACTGGGCCTGCAGCGCTTCTGCCCAGGGGGCAAGTTCGGGCCAGTGCTGATGCGCCGCGATCAGATCCTCGCGGGTTAACGGAAATTTCTCAAAGCTAATGAAATGCAGACGTTTTACTGTCGCACCAGGCTGTTCACGCTGAAAGGCGTCAAAGGCCTGCCACAGAGTAAGAAAATTAAGGCCGGTACCAAACCCGCTTTCCGCCACGATAAGCAGATCGCGCGGATGCGCCGCAAAACGCTGCGGGAAACCGTTGCCGCCAAGGAACACATAGCGTGTCTCTTCCAGACCATTGTCGTTAGAGAAATAGACGTCGCCAAACGCTCGGGAAACAGGTGTACCCTGTTCATTCCAGTTTAGCTGCGCATGTTTAACCGGGGTTAATTTCACGGGAAAGGCTCGTTTTTCAGGCAGTGGCGCGATTTTAACGACCCAGGTCACATGACGCAAATTTACAAAAGGAAATAGCTGATCGGACTTGTTCGGCGTACAAGTGTACGCTAGAGTGCATGCCAATTACGAAGAAGTGGATGAGGAAGATTGAATGAAACGTGCTGTGATTACTGGCTTAGGGATCGTTTCCAGTATTGGTAATAACCAGCAGGAAGTGCTGTCATCTCTGCGTGAAGGACGCTCTGGCATCACCTTTTCTGAAGAGATGAAAGATTCCGGCATGCGTAGTCACGTCTGGGGTAACGTCAAATTAGATACCACCGGCCTCATCGATCGCAAAGTTGTGCGCTTTATGAGTGATGCGTCCATCTATGCTTATCTCTCCATGGAAGAAGCGATTAAAGATTCCGGCCTGACTGATGAAATGTATCAGAGCAACCCGCGTGTAGGTCTGATTGCAGGTTCAGGCGGTGGTTCCCCGCGCTTCCAGGTCTTTGGTGCTGATGCAATGCGCAGCCCACGCGGCCTGAAAGCGGTTGGCCCTTACGTGGTCACCAAGGCGATGGCTTCTGGCGTCTCTGCCTGTCTCGCCACGCCATTCAAAATTCATGGCGTAAACTACTCGATCAGCTCCGCCTGTGCTACCTCTGCGCACTGTATCGGTAACGCCGTTGAGCAGATTCAGCTGGGCAAACAGGATATCGTTTTTGCCGGCGGCGGCGAAGAGCTCTGCTGGGAAATGGCCTGTGAGTTCGACGCCATGGGCGCACTCTCTACCCGTTACAACGACACACCAGAAAAAGCGTCACGCACCTATGACAACGAGCGCGACGGTTTTGTTATCGCCGGTGGCGGTGGCATGGTGGTGGTTGAAGAGCTGGAGCATGCGCTGGCTCGCGGTGCACACATCTATGCCGAAATCGTCGGCTACGGTGCGACCTCTGACGGTGCAGACATGGTTGCGCCTTCAGGTGAAGGTGCGGTGCGCTGCATGAAGATGGCAATGAACGGCGTCGACACGCCAATCGACTATCTGAACAGCCACGGTACCTCTACGCCAGTGGGCGACGTGAAAGAGCTGGGTGCGATTCGTGAAGTGTTTGGCGAGAAAACCCCTTACATTTCAGCAACAAAAGCGATGACCGGTCACTCACTGGGTGCGGCTGGCGTGCAGGAAGCGATTTACTCGCTGCTGATGCTGGAGCATGGCTTTATCGCGCCAAGCATCAACATCAACTCACTGGATGCAGCTGCCACCGGCATGAACATCGTGACTGAGCCGATGGAAAAAGAGCTGACGACCGTGATGTCTAACAGCTTTGGTTTCGGTGGCACCAACGCCACGCTGACCATGCGTAAATATCAGGCGTAATCTTTTACGTCAGCACGCTGAAGGGCCGGCTTTGCCGGCCCTTTTGTTTTCTGGCTTACGGTAAACCGGAGCCGGCCAGATTTATGCCTCCCGCTGCAGCAGCCGCAGCAGTTTATCGCACCCTGCCACAATCTCATCAGGCGTCAGCGCGGCGAAGCCGAGTATCCAGCCCTGCTGAGACGCGGAGCCGGCATAGAGCGGGCTGAGACGAGGCAACAGCAACCCCTGTTGTGCCGCGAGCGCGGTTAAGCGCGCTTCATCCTGTTCCACTGTCACCGTCAGCTGGAGTCCGCCGCCACTGGCGATGGGCGTGATCCACGGTGAGAGTCGCTGCGCAATCTGCTCCAGCAAGCGATCGCGGCGGCTATGATAGAGCTGACGCATCAGCCGCAGATGAGTGGCAAAATGTCCCTGCTGCAGAAAGGCCGCGGTAATCGCCTGGGGCAGCAGGGCGCTGTGTCCATCCAGCAAGCTGCGAGCCTGGCCCAGAGGGGCAATCAGCGCGGGAGGCACCACCATCCACGCCAGACGCAGTGAAGGGAACAGCGATTTCGAAAAGGTGCCGAGCGTAATGACCCGCTGATGACGGTCCAGTCCCTGCAGCGCAGGAATCGGGCGCTCGTCATAATGAAACTCGCTGTCGTAGTCATCTTCAATCAGCCAGCTTTGGTTGCGCTGCGCCCAGGCGAGCCAGGCGAGACGGCGGGGCAGGCTCAGCGTTACCCCGGTCGGATAGTGGTGTGAAGGGGTCAGATACATCAGCTTTGCACTGCCGTGACCCGGCACTGCGCCTTCGGCATCGACGGTTATCCCGTGCACCTTTGCGCCTGCGGCGAGCAGCGCGTTTCGTGCGCCGGGATAGCCTGGCTCCTCTATCCACACATCATCTCCGGGATCGACGAACATCATCGCCAGCAGCTGTAGCGCCTGTTGCGAACTGGTCAGGATAATCACCTGCTCCGGCTGGCACTGCATACCTCGCGAGAGCGCCAGATAGTCAGCAATCGCACTGCGCAGCGGCAGGTAGCCGCAGGGATCGCCATATCCCATGGCGGCGCTGCCCAGCGAACGCTGCACGCTGCTGCTCAGGCGTCGCCAGCTGTCATGGGGAAAAGCGCGTAACTCCGGGGAACCGGCGGCAAAGGCGTGAGGAAACGGAGGATCCTGACAGCCTCCGGTTGCCAGCACCTGCTGACCCCGCGCTGAGAAACGCGCGGGCTGAACGCGTGCCGCTGGAGCGGTGCCTGCGGGAATCGTGATGGCCACAAACGTTCCGCGACCGATCTCGCGTCGCAGATAGCCTTCGCTCTCAAGCTGACCATAGGCGGCTTCCACCGTGACGCGTGAAATCCGGAGATCCTGCGCCAGCTGGCGACTGGAGGGCAGCTGCTGACCGGCGTGCAGATGATGCCGGTTAATGGCCAGCCGCAGGGTGGTGCAGAGGCGCTCACGCACGCCGCCGCTGGCCTGATGCTGGAAAAGCTGCAACAGCGGAGAACTCATATGGGTCTTATTCCTGGCGCAAAATGGGTATCAGCAGGCAGTCCACTCTGCCGTAAACTGCACGCTCACTTCAACAGGAGAATCGCGATGTCATCTGTATTACATTTTCCCGCCGCCACGCCGCAGCAAAGCCTCGACTATCTGCAGGCAAAACTCGCTTATTATACAGACGCCTGGGATCTGGCGGAGGATCTGGCCCGGAATCTGCCCGGCATTCAGGTGATCGATGCGCGCGCACCGGCGGCTTATCGCGCCGGCCATATCAGCGGCGCGATTAATTTTCCCCACCGTGAGATCAATGCTTCCAGCTGCGAGCCGCTCGACCGCGACCGCGTTTATGTCACCTATTGCGACGGTATCGGCTGTAACGGCTCGACGAAAGCGGCTCTGAAGCTGGCGGAACTGGGATTTCAGGTGAAGGAGCTGACTGGCGGGCTGGATTTCTGGAAACGGGAAGGTCATCCGCTGACCTGGGGGGAGGCGCCGGGCGAATGGCCCGTCACCGCACCCGATGCATCCTGTGGCTGCTGACCTAAAGCACCAGCCAGAGCAGAAGGGTGATCACCACCAGCGCAACAAACAGACCCAGCAGGGGACGCTGCGCCAGGGGCTGCAGCGGTGACGGCAGCGAGGCGACAAAGGGCGACCAGATCGGCTGCGGTTTAATCTCACTGGCGGCCAGCGGCTGTTCGTGAACTTTCTCGGCACGATCGGCGCGACGGCTGAACAGGAAGTTCAGCAGATCCTGCGTCTGCGTCACGGTTAGCACCGTCTGCGGTGTAGCCTGAAAACGCTGCTGGCTGTACTCCTCCAGACTATGCCGCTCGTGCTGATCCAGCGGCTGTTTCAGCGAGGCTTCCAGCAGCTGTAAGGTCGGTGCACTGTGCTGACTCAGCGTCTGACGTACCTGCAGATACTGGGTGAGCAGCGGGAAGTGGCGCGAGGGGATGGGATCGCCGCTGGTCAGTCCGACCAGTTTCAGCGCCGCCGTCCAGAGTTTGCCGGTCGGTTCTCCGGTGGCGGCGGCCAGACGAACCACCTGCTGATTGAGCGTCTGATGCTCCGCCGGGAGCAGGGTCCGATCGCTGACGCGGCTCTGCTGCGGCTGCGGGATCGCCATCTGCCCGTTCTGCAGCATCGTCAGCACCTGACGCAGCTGCTCCTGGCTCAGCGAGCTCAGAACGGTCTGACCAAACTGCTGGCGGATAAAGTCACTCACCGCCTGACGGTTATTGCCCTTCGGCAGCAGTTCTGTGAGCTGAGTCATCAACTGACGCGTAGCATGGCCATTCTGCGCCTGAGTCAGACGACCATTCAGATACTGCTCCGCAGCCGGAAAGTGACGCGACTGCAGCTCCGCCTCACTCTTCACGCCCACCTCATGCCGGACGCCCGCCCAGAGTTCAGGTGCCTTCAGATTGCTGAGCGATAAGATACGCACGATCAGGCGTTCTAATGTCGTGCGCTGAGCCGGAGAGAGGGGTTGTTCACCCGCCACAGAACCATGACGTGTTACGCCGGTTTGCGGATTAAGAGATGAACGATCGCCGACCGGCACACCGGGGCCGCTGAGAGGTTGCATGGCGGATTCCTTGGGAAAACAGAACAGCGTCGGGTGCGCCGGAAAAAGAATAGGCCATGATAGCAAAAGCCCCCGCGAAATCCCACGGGGGAGGCACAGTTCAGCGTGAGATTTACTCTTCAGCCAGTCTTAGGCGATAGCGACGCCAGCGTTTCCAGATCGGTGGCAGAACCAGCACCGAAATCGCCAGCACCAGCAGCACTTTGCAGATAGGACTTTCCCACAGAATAACCAGGTTACCGTTACTGATTGAGAGGGCACGACGCAGGTTCTGCTCCAGCATCTCACCCAGCACAAAGCCCAGAATCAGTGGCGACATCGGAAAGTCCATCTTGCGCAGAATATAACCAAAAATTCCCAGGCCGACCATCAGGAGCAAATCGAAGGTGGTGCTGTGCACGGCATAGACGCCCACCGCGGAGATGGCGGCAATTGCCGGCACCAGGAACCAGAGCGGAATGCTCAGCATCCGGGCGAAAACATTGATCATCGGAATGTTCATCACCAGCAGCATAACGTTGCCAATCAGCAGTGCCGCGATCAGACCCCAGACGATATCTGGCTGCTCAACAAACATCGCCGGACCTGGCGTGATGTTATAGAGCGTTAAAGCGCCGACCATCACCGCTGTGGTGCCGGAGCCGGGGATACCCAGCGTCAGCATCGGGATAAAGGAGCCACAGGCTGAGGCATTGTTTGCCGCTTCCGGTGCGGCCACACCGCGAATATCCCCTTTCCCGAACTGCTCACTGCCGCTGATTTTTTTCTCCGTCATGTAGGCGATAGCGCTGGCAATGGTCGCTCCGGCACCAGGCAGAACGCCGACAAAGAACCCCAGAAAAGAGGAGCGTAGCGTCGCGCCTGTGGCCATCGCCGCCTCCTTCATGTTGAACATCATGCGGCCGCTTGCCCGCACCGCTTTCTGGCCGCTACTGGTCGACTCGAGCATCAGCAAAATTTCACTGACCGAGAACAGACCAATGACAACGACCACAAACTGAATGCCGTCAGAGAGATGAACGCTGTCAAACGTGAAGCGATAGACGCCGGTATTGGCATCCACCCCGACCGTGGCCATGCCCAGTCCAATGAGCGCCGAAAGAAAAGATTTCAGCGGATTGTGGCTCATCATGCTGCCCAGGCAGGCGATAGCAAACACCATCAGGGCAAAGTACTCTGCCGGTCCAAACGCCAGTGACCAGCTGGCCAGCAGCGGGGCGAAGAGAATAATGCCAACAATAGCAATCGTGGAGCCAACAAACGAGCTGACCGCCGAAATAGAGAGCGCGACGCCCGCTTTGCCCTGCTGCGCCATCGGATACCCATCCAGCGCGGTCATGATTGCGCCGGCATCGCCCGGAACGTTGAGCAGAATGGAGGAGATGCGCCCGCCATACTCACAGCCGATATAAACCGTGGCCAGCAGAATCAGCGCCGACTCGGCCGGCAGGTGCAGCGCAAAAGCCAGCGGCATCAGAATGGCTACGCCATTGATTGGCCCCAGGCCAGGCAGCAGGCCAACAATGGTGCCGATAAAGCAGCCGATCAGGGCGATCAGCAGATTCTCTGGCGTCATGGCGACGGCAAAGCCCTGCATTAAAAAGGACCAGGTATCCATGATGCTCTCCTTAACTCAGCCAGCTGCCGACCGGAAGGGTGACTTCCAGCAAACGGTCAAAGGCGTAAAACAGCGAGGTGCCCATCACCAGCCCGGCCAGCGCGGCGGCCCACCAGCGAGCCCCAAACAGCAGGCCGATGCCAAAGGTCAGCAGCGTCGTGCAGATGGCAAAGCCCAGCGTCTCAAACAGCCAGCCATAGAGCATCATCATCAGCGCCAGCGCTACCAGCCGTTTCAGCGTGCCAGCTGCGGGCCACTGAATGGTGTCCGGTTTCCGAAAGAGCATCAGCAGGGCGCAGATGGCCATCAGGCCAAGGATTGCCATCGGGAATGGACGCGGCCCCACGGGTTCGTAGCTGTATTCACTCTGAATCTGCCAGGCCATCACCATGCCGCCAAGGCAGAGCGCCAGCCACAGGCTGGCAAAAATGCGATCGCTCATCATCTGCTCCCGTTATTTGGCCAGACCAAAGGATTTGGCCTGCTCACGGTAATCCGCCACCTGCTTCTTCACGTAGCTGTCGAGTGCCTGGCCTGTCAGGTTAAATTCGAACAGTCCGCGCAGATCACGCTGCTTTTTGAACTCCGGCGTCTCAGCCATTTTTTTAAAGGCCTGTTCCCACCACTGATAATCCGCATCACTGACTTTTGGACCGAGGTAATAGCCACGAATAATCGGCCAGACGATATTGAAACCCTGCTCTTTTGCCGTGGGTACCCCGGCCAGCTGACCCGGCAGACGCTGATCGGACATCACGGCCAGCACCCGCATTTTGCCGCCCTGCAGATGCGGCACCATCTCACTCATATCACCTGAGACCACCTGAATATGGTTTCCGAGCAGGGCGGTTACCGGCTCACCGCCGCCTTCAAAGGCGACATAACGCATTTTGCGTGGATCGATTCCCGCTTCGCGCGCCAGCAACGCCGTTTTCATCCAGTCCTGACTGCCTATTGACGCACCGGCACCGACCACCACTTTGGTCGGATCGGCTTTCATCGCCGTCATCAGCTCACCTAACGTTTTCCACGGTGCATCCTCACGAACGGCCACCATGCCGTAATCGGTACCCACCGCCGCCAGCCACTTAACGTCGTCCACGGTATAACGACCAAACTTACCCTGTGAAAGGTTCAGCAGTGAGCCGCCAGAGAAGGCGACAACGGTGCCCGCTTCAGCCGGCCGCTGGGCAATAATCGCGTTGTAGGCCACCGCGCCGACACCGCCGGGCATGTAGGTGACGCGCATCGGCGTCTTAATTTGTCCGGTTTCCTGGAGAGAGACCTGCAATAGCTTGCAGGTGAGATCGAACCCGCCACCCGGTTTAGCTGGCGCGATACATTCGGTGCGACCGGGCTCCCCGGCGGCAAAGGTGGGTGTTGCCATCAGCGACAGCAGGGTAGTGGCAAGGGCGGTATGGATGATTTTTTTCATCTTATGCTCCATTCATTCTTCCAGAGTGTGATTGCCGCTGAAACATCAGCGTTACCGAATTGTTAAAACAGTTACCTTTCATTTACCTTTCAGTGAGCGGATTTAATAGCAGGATGTGATATGCGTCTCTTACTTGTTGAAGATACGGAAGAGCTGGCACGCTGGCTGGAAAAAGCCCTCACACAAAAAGGGTTCGCCGTCGACCGGGTCGCGGATGGCATGGCGGCCGACCATGCTTTGCAATGTGAAGCCTATGCACTGGTCGTGCTCGATATTTCACTGCCACGCATGGATGGACTGGAGGTGCTGGCACGGTTGCGGCGACGCGGACAAAGTGTGCCGGTATTGCTACTGACTGCACGCAGTGCGCTGGACGATCGGGTACGGGGCCTGAACCTGGGGGCAGATGACTACCTGACGAAACCCTTTGAGATGGATGAACTCGAAGCGCGGTTACGGGCGCTGCTGCGACGCAGTCAGAGTCACACATCGCAAAACCAGTCACTGGGTCAGCTGGTGCTGGATGGCGAAGGCTATTTTCTGCTGGCAGACAGACCCCTGGCGCTGACGCCGCGGGAAGCAAGCATCCTGACGACACTCATGCAGCGGCAGGGCAGGCCGGTTTCGCGTCAGTCACTGTATGAGCAGACCTTTACCCTGTCAGATGAAGCCAGCCCGGAGAGTATCGAGCTCTATGTACATCGGGTGCGTAAAAAGCTGGCAGGCAGCAACGTGGCGATCGTGACCCTGCGCGGGCTGGGTTACAGCCTGGAAACGCTCTCATGCGGCTGATTCATTCGTTGCGGGGTGAGCTGCTGGCATGGTTTGGCCTGCCACTTTTACTGCTCTGGGCGCTCTCAGTCTATACCCACTATCAGAGCGGGCTGGCGGCCGCTAATCAGGCTTATGACCGCTCGCTGCTGGCGTCAGCACGAACGGTGGCAGAGCGGCTGGTGGTGCGGGAACAGCATCTGGAGGTTGATGTGCCGTGGGTTGTGCTCGACAGCTTCGAACGTAACATGAACGATCAGCTCTTTTATCAGGTGATTTCACCGCAGGGAAAAACGTTATCGGGCTATAACGATCTGCCGCCCATACCCATCACCAGCAAAATGTCGAACGCTTATCCCGCACTGGTGCATTTTTATGATGGACGCTATCACCAGCATCGGATTCGCGTTGCGGCATTATGGCAGCCGGTGAGCGAAGCGGGAGTGGATGGCATGGCGCTGGTGCTGGTGGCGGAAACCATCAACTCACGTCAGGAGTTTGCCCGCCAGTTAATGCAAACTGCGCTGATCAGCCAGAGCGGACTGGTTCTGATGACACTGCTGCTGGCCAGCCTGATGCTGCGTCGGGTTTTGCGCCCGCTACGGCGGCTGTCCCGCATCGTGTTGCAGCGCGACGGTGGCGAATTAACGCCGCTTCCCTCCTTGCCGTGGTCAGAACTGCAACCGCTTATCATCGCCTTTAACCGCTATCTTGCCCGACTGCGGGGACTGCTGGCGCGCCAGGATCGTTTCAGTGCTGACGCGGCACATCAGCTGCGCACACCGCTGACCATCCTCAAAACGCAGGTCAGCGTCGCGCTCAGCAGTGAGCGTCCTGAAGCCTGGCAGGAGAGTCTGCTCGGGATGCGTCATACACTGGATGAGACCATTATTCTGACCGATCGGCTTTTACAGTTAGCCCGTATCAAAGCGCGTCATGGCGAGGATAAACCGATGGTGCGGGTTGATTTAGCGGCTATCGTGCGCGATGCCTGTTTCAGCCGCTATATGGCGGCCCGTACCCGGCAGATCGATCTGGGTTTCGAAGGGGAAGAGAGCTGTCTGGTCAGGGGCGATGGCGTGCTGATTGGCGAACTGTGCGCCAACCTGCTGGACAATGCGATTAAATATACCCCCTGTCGCGGCATTGTCACCGCGCGGGTGATTGTGGGGGGCCTTGAAATTGAGGACAGCGGGCCGGGCATTGAGGGGGCGGAGCAGCTGAAGGCGTTACAGCCTTTTCAGCGGCTGGACAATGTCGGTATCCAGCCGGGAGCCGGTATCGGTCTCGCACTGGTGCAGGATATCTGTGCCTGGCATGGGGCAACCATGCACCTGGATCGCAGTCCGCTCCTGGGCGGACTGCGGGTGACCATATTATTTAAAGCTCACGCAGGTTAACCGATTTACATCGGGTTAAGGGCGTGCGCAGTCGCTGCGCTAGGATCACCCCGCCCAGCGTCAGACCCCCGCCGATCCAGTGGTAGCTGTGCAGCTGCTCATGAAGAAACAGCACGGCGATAAGCGCCGTAAACAGCGGCGTCAGATTCATAAAGATGCTGGTGGTGCTCGCGCCGAGGCGCTGTACCCCGTGGATCCACAAAAATGGCGCGATAAGGGAGGCGAACAGGCCAGCAAACATCACCAGCGGCAGGTTATGTCGATCAAGCGAGACATCAGGCGCCAGCAGAAAGCCGGGCAGCAGCATCAGGACACCAGCCAGAATCTGCACATAGAGGCTGTGCCAGATGGGCAGCGGCAGCGCCCAGCGCTTAGTCAGCACGCCGTAAAGGGCATAGGCAGTGGAAGCCGCCAGCATCATCAGCTCCCCTTTACCCAGTCCGTGATGCAGCAACTGCATCACGTTGCCCTCACTGACCAGCCACACCAGACCGCCAAAGGAGAGGATGCTGCCGAACAGGATGCCGGATGTTGGCGCAATACGCAGGATCACCACGCTCAGCAGGACGGTAAGCAGCGGGATCAGCGCGCCGATGATCCCCATAAAGAGAGCGCTGACACTGTGCGCCGCATAATAGGCGAGGCTCTGGTAGAGCACCATGCCAAGCAGACCGAGTATCGCCAGCCGCCAGAGATGGGGCTTAATCGCCTGACGGGCGCACCACACACCGGGCAGCACAAACGGCGTCAGCACCAGCAGCGCCAGCAGCCAGCGATAAAATGAGATGGCTGCCGGATCGATCGCGCTGGCCGACAGTTTGCTGACGATCGCGTTGATCGACCAGATCATCACCGCACCAAGCGGATAGAGAAAAAACATACGGACTCTCCTGAATCATGATGCGACGCAGTGTACGCTTGTCCGGTTTTATCCAGATAGTTAATATCAGACAAAAATTTTAACAGAGCGGACAGAATGACTCTGAAAGTGACCTACCAGCCGCCCGCCGACGTCTCGCAGCTGCGCTACTTTATGCGCTATGAACAGGCCAATGCCCGCACGGAATATCTGCCGCATGCCCATGCCTGGGGCCAGCTGATTCTGGTAAAGAGTTATGTGCTGGAGATGCAGGTAGAGGGTGAACGCCTGCTGACCCCGGCTGACATGCCGGTCTGGATCCCGCCGGGGCAGCAGCACAGCAGTTATAACCATCGTCAGGCGCAGTTCCGCACCTTTAATCTGGCGGCCCCGCTTTGCGCTGGTCTGCCGCAGCAGGCCTGCCTGATGCGAATCGACGCGATTGCACACGCCATTCTGGATACCTTTGCCGAACAACAGCTTGAACAGCCCGAAACCGAAGCGCAGTGGCGGCTGTGTGAGGTACTGCGCGATCGCCTGCTGCTGGCGGAGGTGCAGGAGAGTTATCTGCCCACCTCTCAGGATAAATTTCTTGCGCCGGTGCTCCATGCCCTTGAAGCCTGCCCGGGGGATAACACCACCCTGGCAGGCTGGGCGGCGCGGGTCTTTACCACCGAACGGACGCTGGCGCGGCGCTGCCAGCAGCAGCTTCACATGACGTTTGGCGAATGGCGGCAGCGGCTGCGCTTTCTGCGCGCCATCGTGCTGCTGGAGCAGGGCGAAAGCGTGCAGAGTATCGCCCATGAGCTGGGATACAGTTCCGCCTCGGCGCTGATTGTGATGTTTCAGCAGCAGGCGGGCACCACGCCGGAGCGCTACCGCACCCGGTTAGGCTAACGCGGTGCTTTGTGCCAGAATAATTGCCTCTCATGCAACAGACAGGAAAGCCGTGGTGAAAATTCTGGTCGATGAAAATATGCCTTATGCCCGTGAGTTGTTCAGCCGGACCGGCGACGTGGTCGCGGTGCCGGGCCGTCCGCTGCCGGTGGATGAACTGGCCGATGCCAGCGGGCTGATGGTGCGCTCAGTGACGCAGGTGAATGAGGCGCTGCTGGCGGGCAAGCCGGTGAAATTTGTCGGCACCGCCACGGCGGGCACCGATCATATCGACGAGGCCTGGCTGCAGCAGGCCGGCATTGCGTTTTCTGCGGCGCCCGGCTGCAACGCCATTGCGGTAGTGGAGTACGTTTTCTCCGCGCTGCTGCTGCTGGCGGAACGTGATGGTTTCCAGCTGCGCGATCGTACGGTCGGCATCGTGGGTGTCGGCAATGTCGGTGGACGGCTGCAGAAGCGCCTGGAAGCCTGGGGCATCAAAACCCTGCTGTGCGATCCGCCGCGCGCCGATCGCGGTGACGAAGGGGATTTCCTGTCGCTGGAGGCGGTGACTGCGCAGGCCGATATCCTGACTTTCCACACGCCGCTGTTCAAAGAGGGGCCTTATAAGAGCTGGCACCTGGCCGATGCCGCGCTGCTGATGGCGCTGAAGCCCAACACCATTCTGATTAACGCCTGTCGCGGCCCGGTGGTCGACAACGTCGCGCTGCTGGAGGTGCTGAAAATGCGGCACGACCTCAGCGTGGTGCTGGATGTCTGGGAGCCGGAGCCGGATCTCTCTCTGGCGCTGCTGGACAGGGTCGACATCGCCACGCCACACATTGCAGGCTACACGCTGGAAGGCAAGGCTCGCGGCACGACCCAGGTGTTCGAAGCCTGGTGTGACTTTATCGATCAGCCGCAGCAGGTGCCGCTCAGCACCCTGCTGCCGGAGCCGGAATTCAGTGAAATCACCCTGAATGGTCCGCTGGATCAGCCAACGCTGAAACGCCTGGCGCATCTGGTGTATGATGTGCGCCGCGATGATGCCCCCCTGCGAAAAGTGGCGGCGCAGCCCGGCGAATTTGATCGCCTGCGTAAGCAATATCTGGAGCGCCGTGAGTGGTCATCGCTGCGGGTGAAGTGTAATGACGCCACTACGGCTGAGATGCTGAATCAGCTGGGCTTTAACGCAATCCACTCTCCGGCGTAACCGGCGCGCGATGCCGCAGTGAACGCAGGCGGCGCTGCCGCGTGCCAGGTTAAGGAGGGGGATAAATCTGAATCCCTGGGCGGTGAATATCACCGCCTTCTGTTTTTATGTCATTGTCTGGAGTAAACCAACATGTCTGACGGCTGGAATATTGCGCTACTGGGCGCGACAGGCGCAGTAGGGAACGCTGTACTGGAACTGCTGGCGGAACGCCAGTTCCCGGTTGGTGAATTGTATCTGCTGGCCAGCGAAAATAGCGCGGGCGAAAACAAACGTTTCGAGGGCCGCACGTTGCGGGTCGAAAATGCAGAGACGTTCGACTGGTCGCAGGCGCAGCTGGCCTTTTTCGTCGCGGGGCGTGACGCCTCAGCCCGTTTTGCGGAGGAAGCGGCCAACGCCGGGTGTCTGGTCATCGACAGCAGCGAGCTGTTTGCGCTGGAGCCGGATGTGCCGCTGGTGGTACCGGATGTGAACCCGCACGTGCTGGCAGATTACCGTAATCGCAATATCATCAGCGTGGCGGATAATCTGGTCAGCCAGCTGCTGACCGCGATTAAACCGCTGCTCGATGCGGCCGGACTGAGCCGCCTGCAGGTGACCAATCTGATCTCGGTCTCCAGCTACGGCAAAGTGGCGGTCGATGCGCTGGCCGGTGAAAGTGCCCGCCTGCTGAATGGCATCCCGGCCGACGATCACCATTTTGGTCGTCAGCTGGCGTTTAACCTGATGCCGCAACAGGCGGATGCGGAAGGCAGCGTTGAGAGTGAGCGCCGGGTGGTTGAGCAGGTGCGTAAAGTGCTGCAGGACGAAGGGCTGCCGATTGCGGTCAGCAGCGTTCAGGCGCCGGTCTTCTACGGAAATGCGCAGATCGTGCACATTGAAAACCTGCGTCCGCTCTCGGCGGAGGAAGCGCGTGCCGAACTGGCGCTGGCGTCTGACATTCGTCTCAGTGAAGAAGATGAGGTGCCGACGCCGGTTACGGATGCATCAGGCAACGGTGAGCTCAGCATCGGCGCTGTGCGCAACGATTACGGCATCCCGGAGCTGCTGCAGTTCTGGTCCGTGGCGGACAACATCCGTTTCGGCGGCGCGCTGATGGCGGTGAAAACCGCAGAGAAACTGGTTCAGGAGTACCTGTAACCATGTCCGAAGGTCAGACGCAAAAACTGGCGCTCGGCATTGAGTATGACGGCAGCCGTTACTACGGCTGGCAGCGCCAGAATGAAGTCCGCAGCGTGCAGGAGAAGGTTGAGCGTGCGCTGTCGAAAGTCGCCGATCATCCGGTCAGCATCTTTTGTGCCGGCCGGACAGATGCCGGCGTGCACGGCACCGGGCAGGTGGTCCATTTCGACACCACGGCGCAGCGGCCTGACGGCGCCTGGACGCTGGGCGTCAACGCCAATCTGCCGCCGGACATAGCCGTTCGCTGGGTGAAAGCGGTGCCGGAAGATTTCCATGCCCGCTTCAGCGCCACCGCCCGCCGCTATCGCTACCTGATCTACAATCAGCGTCTGCGTCCGGCGGTGCTGGCGCAGGGCGTGACGCACTTTTACCATCCTCTGGATGCGGAAAAGATGCAGCGCGCCGGGCAATGCCTGCTGGGCGAGAATGATTTCACCTCATTCCGCGCGGTGCAGTGCCAGTCGCGTACGCCGTGGCGCAACGTGATTCACCTCAACGTGACGCGTCAGGGCCCTTACGTGATTGTGGATATCAAAGCCAACGCCTTTGTGCATCACATGGTGCGCAATATCGTGGGCAGCCTGATGGAGATAGGCTGCGGCAACAAGCCGGAGTCATGGATGGCAACGCTGCTGGCGGCGAAAGATCGGACGTTAGCGGCTGCTACAGCCCGGGCAGAAGGGTTGTATCTGGTGGCGGTGGATTATCCATCCCACTTTGCGTTACCACAGCCGCCGATGGGACCCCTGTTCCTCGCGGATTAATTCACTTTCAGGACATTAAAGGGCACGCTATGGAGTTCCTCCATTTTCTGGTTGATTTTATTCTGCACATTGATGTGCACCTTGCCGAGCTGGTTGCTCAGTACGGCGTCTGGATTTACGCGATTTTGTTCCTGATTTTGTTCTGCGAAACCGGACTGGTGGTGACGCCCTTCCTGCCGGGCGACTCCCTGCTGTTTGTCGCAGGCGCGCTGGCAGCCCTGCCGGGGAACGATCTGAATGTGCATCTGATGGTGGCGCTGTTAGTGACCGCCGCGATTCTGGGCGATGCGGTGAACTACACCATTGGCCGGCTGTTTGGCGAACGGTTGTTCAGTAACCCGGACTCGAAGATTTTCCGCCGCAGCTATCTGGATAAAACCCATGCGTTTTATGCCCGTCACGGCGGAAAAACCATCATCCTGGCGCGCTTTGTGCCGATTGTCCGCACGTTTGCGCCGTTTGTTGCCGGTATGGGCCATATGTCCTATCGCCACTTCGCGCTGTTCAACGTCACCGGTGCGCTGTTATGGGTCCTGCTCTTCTCCTATGCGGGCTACCTGTTTGGCGATCTGCCGGTGGTGCAGGAAAACCTGAAGCTGTTGATTGTGGGCATTATCCTGGTCTCCGTCCTGCCGGGCGTCATCGAAGTCTGGCGTCATCGCCGTCAGGCTAAACAGCAGAAGCTGCCCTGAGACTTTGCTCAGGGGTAAGACCAGATTTTTATCCACAGTCTGAACAGGTTGTGGTTTAATGAGCGACATTTACCGTCTGCTGAAGCGGTTTTCAGCAGTATCAAGACGACTGGACCAGGTCAGTTTTAAACAGAAAGGTCATCAATGAGCTGGATTGAACGAATTCTTAATAAAAGCACCACGACGCCTGCGCGCAAAGCCAGTATCCCGGAAGGGGTCTGGACCAAGTGTGACAGCTGTGGCCAGGTTCTCTACCGCGCCGAGCTGGAGCGTAATCTCGAGGTCTGCCCGAAGTGTGACCATCACATGCGTATGCACGCCCGTGAGCGTCTCGGCAGTTTCCTCGACCAGGGCACCCTGGTTGAGCTTGGCAGTGAACTCGAGCCGAAAGATCTGCTCAAGTTCCGCGACTCCAAGAAGTACAAAGATCGTCTGGTCGCCGCCCAGAAAGACACCGGCGAAAAAGATGCATTGATCGTGATGAAAGGTCAGCTGCACGGCATGCCGGTTGTTACGGCCGCCTTTGAATTTGCCTTTATGGGCGGTTCAATGGGCTCTGTGGTCGGCGCGCGTTTTGTCCGTGCGGTTGAGCAGGCGTTAGAAGATAACTGTCCGCTGATCTGCTTCTCCGCCAGTGGCGGTGCGCGTATGCAGGAAGCGCTGATGTCGCTGATGCAGATGGCGAAGACCAGTGCGGCGCTGGCGAAAATGCAGGAGCGCGGTCTGCCTTACATTTCCGTGCTGACTGACCCGACCATGGGCGGTGTTTCTGCCAGTTTTGCCATGCTGGGTGACCTCAACGTGGCGGAACCGAAAGCGCTGATCGGCTTTGCCGGCCCACGCGTTATCGAACAGACCGTGCGTGAAAAACTGCCGCCAGGCTTCCAGCGCAGTGAGTTTCTGATTGAAAAGGGCGCGATCGACATGATCATCCGCCGTCCGGAAATGCGCTACAAACTGGCAAGCCTGCTGGCAAAAATGATGAACCTGCCGGCACCGCTGCATGACGGTGAACAGTCCGCCCCTGCGCCGACTGAATCGGAAAGCAACGAGGCCTGACAGGAGATAGAGAGGCGCGTCCACCGCGCCTCTTACCAATGCACCGTATACCGCAGCAGCAGTCTGCCGGGTATCAATAAGCAAAACGGGACATATGGACAATCTTCACCTTCCTCAAGCCACGTCGCCTTTGGCCACGTGGCTTTATTATCTTGAGCACCTGCATACCCAGGCGATCGAACTGGGTCTGGATCGCATTCGCCAGGTGGCACAACGTCTCGACCTGCTGAAACCCGCCCCCTTTGTTTTTACCGTCGCCGGTACCAACGGCAAAGGCACCACCTGCCGCACGCTGGAAACCCTGCTGATGGCCGCAGGCTATCGGGTTGGCGTCTACAGCTCACCCCATCTGGTGCGCTACACCGAGCGCGTCCGGGTTCAGGGAGAGGAGCTGAGCGAAGCGCAGCACTGCGCCAGCTTTGCGGAGATTGAAGCGGGACGGGCAGACATTTCACTGACCTATTTTGAATTTGGCACGCTCTCCGCGCTCAATCTGTTTCGCCAGGCGAAGCTGGATGTGGTGATCCTCGAGGTGGGCCTCGGCGGACGACTGGACGCCACCAATATCGTTGATGCTGATGTCGCCGTCGTCACCAGCATTGCTCTGGATCATACCGACTGGCTTGGCCCGGATCGCGAAAGCATCGGGCGGGAAAAAGCGGGTGTGTTCCGGGCAGGCAAACCGGCAGTGGTCGGTGAGCCGGAAATGCCGCAGAGTATCGCCGTGGTGGCGCAGGAAAAGGGCGCTAAGCTGATGCAGCGCGACCGTGAATGGTCCTTTCATGCGCAGGCGGAAAGCTGGTCGCTGCGGGATGCGGCCGGTGAGCTGAACGATTTGCCCCTGCCGCAGGTGCCGCTGCCCAACGCGGCGACGGCACTGGTGGCACTGCGCATGTCCGGGCTGGCGGTCAGCGAGGCGCAGATTCGCGCCAGCCTGCCGCTGGCGATGCTGCCAGGACGTTTTCAGACCATCAGTGAATCCCCGCGTGTGATTCTGGACGTGGCGCACAACCCGCATGCGGCGGGCTATCTGGCTTCTCGACTGGCCGCCCTGCCGGCACGCGGCAAAGTGCACGCGGTTGTGGGTATGCTGCATGATAAAGATATCGCCGGAACGCTGGCAGCGCTGGCTCCGGTGGTGGATGCCTGGTACTGCGCGCCACTCGATGGCCCGCGCGGTGCCACGGCGGAGCAGCTGCTGAGCAGCCTGCCGCAGGGCGAGGCGTTCAGCTCGGTTGCACTCGCCTGGCAGCAGGCGCGTCAGCAGGCCGCGCCGCAGGACGTTGTGCTGGTTTGTGGGTCATTCCACACCGTGGCGCAGGTCATGGAATCGATTGAAACGGAGAAAGGACGTGGCAAGTAAGTTTCAGAACCGTTTAGTCGGCACGATTATTCTGGTCGCCGTTGGCGTGATTGTCCTGCCAGGGCTGCTGGATGGTCAGAAAAAGCATTATAAAGAGGAGTTCGCCGCGATTCCGCTGGTGCCAAAACCGGACGACCAGCAGGACAGCGAAATGGTGCCGCCGGTCACGCAGTCGCTGCCGTCGCAGCCGCCGGAAGGGGCGGGCAATGCGGTGAGCAGCAGTAACGGCAGCGGTAAAACCAACGTGACGGCAGAACAGGGCCGCACCCAGCCGGAAGAGGAGAGCGATCCGGCTGTGGTCTCGCCGCCACCGGTTCATCAGTCTGCGCCTGCGCAGACGGTCACGAAGCCGAAGGTCACCGAGCAGCAGAAAGCCAGAGTAACCGAGCAGACTAAGCCGAAGCCTGTGGAACAGCCGAAGCCGAAAGTGGCAGAGCAGCCGAAGCCGAAGCCGGCTGAACAGCCTAAAGCGGTTGAGCAGCCGAAGGAAGAGACGACGCCGAAAGCGGCAGAGACTACCGCGCCGGCAGGACAGGCGTACGTGGTGCAGCTGGGGGCGCTGAAAAACGCCAGCAAAGTGAACGAGATCGTGGCACAGCTTCGGCTCTCGGGCTATCGCGCCTTTACCGTGCCGTCAACGCCGGTGCAGGGGCAGATTACCCGTATTTATGTCGGGCCGGACGCCTCTAAAGCTAAAATGCAGAGCGCAGTGGGCGAGCTGAAAAACATCTCCGGACTGGGCGGTGTGGTGAAGCCTTACAGCGCCCGTTAATCGGGTGATTGGCGCTGCCGATAGCAGTAACAGGCAGCGTCTTTTACCGGCTGGCGCGTTCATTTATAGCGCAGCGTGACGGAAAAAGTGACGATTTTCAACGGCATGAACGGCTGAGAATCACCCGGGCGATAGCGAATTTTTTTATCGCCTTTTTTATGGATGCAGAAAAGGAAAACCGCTACGCAAACGTTTTCTTTTTCTGTTAGAATGCGCCCCGAACTGGATGCAGGGGTGCAATTGCACTGGCGCTGGAAGAGTTCATGATCTGGATTGATTACGTCATTATTGCGGTAGTTGGTTTTTCGGCTCTGGTCAGCCTGATTCGTGGGTTTGTCCGGGAAGCCTTATCTCTTGTTACCTGGGGATGCGCGTTTTTTGTCGCCAGTCATTACTACGCCTACCTTGCAGTCTGGTTTACAGGTTTTGACGACGAACTGGTTCGTAACGGTATCGCCATCGGTGTGCTGTTTGTGGCAACCCTGATAGTCGGGGCCATAGTGAACTACGTTATCGGCACGCTGGTGGAAAAAACCGGCCTGTCGGGAACCGACCGGGTGTTGGGAGTCTGTTTCGGGGCGTTGCGTGGTGTGCTGATTGTGGCCGCTTTGCTGTTCTTCCTTGATACATTCACTGGCTTTTCCAAAAGTCCGGACTGGCAACAGTCTCAACTCATTCCCGAGTTCAGTTATATCATCAGGTGGTTTTTTGATTACCTGAAAAGCACGTCGAGTTTTTTACCCCGGTGATGTGACCGGGAGTGCGGCTTAATGAGGAAATGACAACATGTGCGGTATTGTCGGTATCACCGGTTTCATGCCGGTCAACCAGTCGATCTATGACGCGTTAACGGTGCTCCAGCACCGCGGGCAGGATGCCGCAGGCATTTGTACTATCGATGCGCTGAAATGTTTTCGCCTGCGAAAGGCAAACGGCCTGGTCAGCGACGTTTTCGAAGCACGTCACATGCAGCGTCTGCAGGGCAACATGGGCATTGGTCACGCGCGTTATCCTACGGCGGGAAGCTCCAGTGCCTCTGAAGCGCAGCCTTTCTACGTCAACTCGCCCTATGGCATCACTCTGGCGCACAACGGTAATCTGACCAACGCCCATGAACTGCGTAAGCACCTGTTCGAAAAGGGTCGCCGTCACGTTAACACCACGTCAGATTCTGAAATCCTGCTGAACATCTTTGCGCAGGAACTGGATCGCTTCCAGAACGATCCGCTGGAAGCTGACAACATTTTTTCTGCGGTCGCAGCCCTGCATCAGCAGGTGCGCGGCGCTTACGCCGTCGTGGCGATGATTATCGGACACGGCATGGTCGCCTTTCGCGATCCTAACGGCATTCGTCCGCTGGTCCTCGGCAAGCGCGTCATCGCTGACGGCCGTACCGAATATATGGTTGCCTCAGAGAGCGTGGCGCTTGATACGCTGGGCTTTGAGTTCATCCGTGACGTGGCACCGGGTGAAGCGGTTTATGTCACTGAAGAGGGCCAGCTGTCGACCCGTCAGTGTGCTGAAAACCCGAAAAGCAATCCGTGCCTGTTCGAGTATGTCTATTTTGCACGTCCCGACTCGTTCCTCGACAAGATTTCGGTCTACAGCGCCCGTGTCCGTATGGGCACCAAGCTGGGCGAAAAAATTGCCCGCGAGTGGGAAGATCTTGATATCGACGTGGTGATTCCAATCCCGGAAACCTCAACCGATATCGCGCTGGAGATTGCGCGTATTCTCGATAAACCCTATCGCCAGGGCTTCGTGAAGAACCGCTACGTCGGCCGCACCTTTATCATGCCGGGCCAGCAGTTACGTCGCAGCGCAGTACGTCGTAAGCTCAACGCGAACCGCGCGGAATTCCGTGATAAAAACGTGCTGCTGGTGGATGACTCCATCGTGCGTGGCACCACTTCCGAGCAGATCATTGAGATGGCGCGTGAAGCGGGCGCAAAACGGGTTTACCTGGCGTCAGCGGCCCCGGAAATACGCTTCCCGAACGTCTACGGCATCGATATGCCGAGCGCCACGGAGCTGATTGCCCATGGCCGCGAAGTGGAAGAGATCCGTCAGCTGATCAAAGCGGATGCGCTGATTTTCCAGGATCTCAACGATCTGATCGAAGCGGTGCGTGAAGAGAATCCGGATATTACTCAGTTTGAATGTTCGGTTTTCAACGGCGTCTACGTGACCAAAGATGTCGATCAGCAGTATCTGGAGTATCTTGAGTCGCTGCGTAATGATGACGCGAAAGCGCTTCAGCGCCAGAACGAAGTCGAGAACCTCGAGCTGCACAACGAAGGCTGATATCCCCGGCAGGCGGACAGCACAGAACAGGGCGGGAGCAATCCCGCCCTGTTTGTTTTCAGAAATCGTCCGGCCGCGTTATGATGGTGCATTAGCGGAGACAAGGTTGGACTATGAAACGACTCATCATTGGCATCTCTGGCGCAAGCGGGGTGATCTACGGCGTGCGCATGCTGCAGGTGTTGCAGCAGGTGGAAGAGGTGGAAACGCATCTGGTCATGAGTCAGGCGGCGCGTCAGACGCTGGGACTGGAGAGCGACTACTCGGTTCGCGACGTACAGGCGCTGGCCGATGTGGTGCACGATGTGCGCGATATTGCCGCGAATATCTCCTCCGGGTCGTTTAAAACGCTGGGCATGGCGATTTTACCCTGCTCGATGAAAACCCTGTCGGGCATCGTTCACAGCTACAGTGACTCCCTGCTGACCCGGGCAGCGGACGTGGTGTTAAAAGAGCAGCGTAAACTGGTGTTGTGCGTGCGCGAGACCCCGCTGCATGTCGGTCATCTGCGCATGATGACCACGGCGGCCGAACTGGGGGCTATCATTATGCCGCCTGTTCCGGCGTTTTATCACCGTCCTGATACCATCGGGCAGATCATCGACCAGACCGTTAATCGCGTTATCGATCAGTTTGATATCGACCTGCCGGAAGATCTGTTTATGCGCTGGCAGGGTGCATAAAGTTCCGCGGGCGCACTTAATTAGTGCATAAGCGCGCCCCGGATCACTCTTCGTGCATCTGACGCACCAAAAGTTAACATCATCGCTTTTTCTCTTTTACTTCACTGCTATATTCCCCCCTATAAACAGGCGGTTTTCACCGCACTGGCGTCACGCTAACTGCGTGGATAACTTGCAGATCTGGCATGAAACATGCAGATTAATTAGCGCATTCACATCACGAACCACATAACAAAAAGCACTTCACTTGAGGGTAATCTATGAAAAAGCGTGTTCTGGCTCTTTCCCTGATGCTGGGCTTATCCAGTGCTGCCAGCGTCTTTGCGGCGGTTCCAGGGTCAATCCGCATCGGTACAGATCCAACTTACCCACCGTTTGAGTCGAAAAACGCGCAAGGCAAGTTAGTGGGCTTCGATATCGACCTCGCTAACGAAATCTGCAAACGTATCCATACCCAATGTACCTATGTCGAAAGTGATTTCGATGCGCTGATCCCTTCACTGAAAGCGAAGAAAATTGATGCCATCATCTCCTCACTCTCCATCACAGCAAAACGTCAGGAAGAGATCGCCTTCTCAGAAAAACTCTACGCCGCCAACGCACGTTTAGTGGCACCGAAGGGATCAAAAATCGAGCCGACGATTGAATCGCTGAAAGGCAAAAACATCGGTCTGCTGCAGGGCACCACGCAGGAAACCTATGCCAATGAGAACTGGCGGCCAAAAGGGGTGACGATTACGCCTTATGCGAACCAGGATCTGGTCTATCAGGATCTGAATGCGGGCCGTATTGATGCCGCTTTCCAGGATGAAGTTCAGGCCAGCGAAGGCTTCCTGAAGCAGCCGGTGGGCAAGAACTACGCGTTTGCCGGTCCCGCAGTGAAAGATGACAAGATCTTTGGTGTCGGAACAGGCATGGGGCTGCGTAAAGATGACAGCGAGCTGAAGGCCGCTATCGACAAAGCCTTTACGGATATGCGTAAAGATGGCACCTACGACAAGATTGCGAAGAAATACTTCGATTTCAATGTGTACGGCGACTAACCATCCTGTCGCTTTATCCTCTGGATGCTGAAGCCCGCCGGAACGGACGGCATAACGCCGCTGCGCCCCGGGCGGATGGCAGAGACGCCAGAGTGATAAAGCTAAACTGCCCGTCGATGTCTGGCGGGCAGCGTTTTGTTTTCACTCCACGACAGGACCCTTTCGATGCTGTATGGCTATTCTGATGTAATTCTCAGGGGCACACTGGTGACGCTGGAACTGGCGCTCACTTCCGTCGTGCTGGCAGTGCTGCTGGGACTGATCGGCGCAGGCGCGAAACTGTCGCGCAGCCGGCCTCTGGCGATGATTTTTGAAGGCTACACCACGCTGATCCGTGGCGTGCCCGACCTCGTATTAATGCTGCTGATCTTCTACGGTCTGCAGATTGTCCTCAACCAGATCACCGATGCGCTGGGCATGGCGCAGTTTGATATCGACCCGATGGTCGCCGGTATCATCACGCTCGGCTTTATCTATGGTGCCTATTTTACTGAAACGTTCCGGGGTGCCTTTATGGCGGTGCCGAAGGGGCAGATTGAAGCGGCCACCGCGTTTGGTTTTACCGGCGCGCAGGTATTTCGCCGCATTCTGTTCCCGGCCATGATGCGCTATGCGCTGCCCGGCATCGGTAACAACTGGCAGGTGATCCTGAAAGCCACCGCGCTGGTCTCGCTGCTCGGACTGGAAGATGTCGTCAAGGCGACGCAGCTGGCCGGAAAAAGCACCTGGCAGCCGTTCTATTTCGCCATCGTGGCGGGCGTGATTTACCTGCTGTTCACCACGCTGTCGAATGGCGTGCTGTGGTGGCTGAACCGGCGTTATACGGTAGGCGTGAAGAGGGCGACTTATGATTGATATTATTCAGGAATACTGGAAATCGCTGCTCTGGACAGACGGTTATCGCTTTACCGGCGTGGCGATCACGCTCTGGCTGCTGATCCTCTCGGTCGCCATTGGCGGATGCCTGGCTATTCTGCTGGCGATTGCGCGGGTTTCCCCTAATCGCTTTATCAGTTTTCCGGTCTGGCTCTTTACCTACGTGTTCCGTGGCACGCCGCTCTATGTGCAGCTGCTGGTGTTTTACTCCGGGATGTACACGCTGGAGATTGTGAAAGGCACGGAGCTGCTGAATGCCTTTTTCCGCAGTGGCCTGAACTGTACGTTACTCGCCTTTACGCTTAACACCTGCGCCTACACCACGGAGATCTTTGCCGGGGCCATTCGTTCGGTGCCGCACGGGGAGATTGAGGCGGCGCGGGCGTATGGCTTCTCGACCTTTAAACTCTATCGCTGCATCATTCTGCCGTCGGCGCTGCGTACGGCGCTGCCAGCCTACAGCAACGAAGTGATTCTGATGCTGCACTCCACGGCGCTGGCCTTCACCGCGACGGTGCCGGATCTGCTGAAAATCGCGCGGGATATTAACTCCGCGACCTATCAGCCGTTCACCGCCTTCGGCCTGGCGGCGGTGTTATACCTGATTATCTCTTACGTGTTGATCAGCCTGTTCCGCCTGGCGGAACGCCGCTGGCTGGCCCACGTGAAACCCTCTTCATCGCATTGAGTAGAACTATGGCTGACAATAAATTAAGCGTCACCGAATTGCATAAACGTTACGGTGAACATGAAGTGCTGAAAGGGGTCTCGTTAACTGCTAAAGCGGGCGATGTGATCAGTATCATAGGATCGTCCGGTTCAGGGAAAAGTACCTTTTTACGCTGCATCAACTTTCTCGAAAAACCAAGTGAAGGCAGCATCGTCGTCAACAACCAGCAGATCAACTTAGTCCGTGACAAAGATGGTCAGCTGAAAGTGGCTGATAAAGAGCAGCTGCGCGCATTACGCACCAGCCTGACCATGGTGTTCCAGCACTTCAATCTCTGGAGCCACATGACGGTGCTGGAAAACGTGATGGAAGCGCCGATTCAGGTGCTGGGACTGAGCAAAGCGGAAGCGCGTGAACGGGCGATCCGCTATCTCGATAAAGTCGGCATTGACGCACGGGCACAGGCGAAGTATCCAGTTCATCTCTCGGGTGGTCAGCAGCAGCGTGTCTCGATTGCGCGTGCGCTGGCCATGGAGCCGGAAGTGTTACTGTTTGATGAGCCGACCTCGGCGCTCGATCCGGAGCTGGTAGGCGAAGTGCTGCGCATCATGCAGAAGCTGGCTGAGGAGGGCAAAACCATGGTCGTCGTTACCCATGAGATGGAGTTCGCCCGCCACGTTTCCAGCCACGTCATTTTCCTGCATCAGGGCAAAATCGAAGAGCAGGGAGCGCCTGCGGAGCTGTTCGGTAACCCGAAAAGCCCGCGACTGCAGCAGTTCCTCAAGGGATCGCTGAAGTAACGAATAGCGGGGCGGACAGGTGCGGGAAGCAGGGCATCGGCGTGCCCTGCGCCTGCCTGCCCGCTGCGTCACGTCTGCAGTAACTTCAGCGCCGTGTCCTCGTCGGTCACCAGACCCGATACCCAGCCGCCCTGTAAGGCGGCCCGGATCGCCGGATACTTGCGTTCGCTACCGGCAAAGCCAATGATTTTGCGCTGTGTCTGGCTTTCCAGATGCACGCTGGTCAGGAGTTCATCCGTTTCCCCCCACACGCGTTCACCCTCCTGATTGAAAAAGTGGCCGAGCATCTCGCCTGCGACGCCACGCGCATTCAGCGCCTCAACCTGTGCATCGGTAATAAATCCCTCGGCGTTCAGCGGACAGCCTGGCATCACTTCACCAATCCCGACAAAGGCTACGTCTGCCCTTAAGGCGCGTTCGGTGACGCGCTGGTAGACCTTATGCTGCACCCACATCGCTTTATCCTCAGGCGTGTCGGCGTAGAGGGGGGCCGGAATAAAGAAATACTTACCCTGCATCTTTTCGGCCATCTTCAGCGGGACATCATAACGTGTCCCGGAATCATCCCGCGCGATGGCGCCAATCATCGAAACGCAATGATGCTGCGGGCGATCCACCCAAGGCAATGCGTCGATGATTGAGCGTAAGGTTTTACCGGAACCAATGCCAAAGACCTGTGGCGCTTCCTCACTGATGAACTGTGCCATTACCGCCGCCCCTTCGACGGCCAGCATTTGCTGAATGGCATCCTCGTTCAGACTGGCCGAGGGCACGACGCGACAGAGTTCCAGGCCAAACTTCTCCTGGACCTCACGCGCCAGCTGCAGACAGTGCGTGACGGGATGATCGATTTTTACGCTCACCATGCCCATTTCACGAGCACTGGATACCAGACGCTGCGCCACCTGGCGCGATAATCCCAGTGCCTGCGCAATCTCCTGCTGTGTCACGCCCGCAACGTAATACATCCATGCGGCACGCGCGGCCAGCTCCTGCTTTTTCTCTTCTCTGCTCATCACGCTGTTCCGTCGAATTCAGAGAGACATCTTAACGCGAGCCGGGTAAAAATCGCTAACCGGGCAAAAGCTCAATAAAAGAGCAAAAGTATTATTTGTGACAGAGCTCGCAGAAGGATCCGCATAATGAACACTATGCTAACGGCTATCGGGCAAATGCCCCTAACCGTGGCAAATGTTTAATTGAGGCGATTATGACCAATCAATCCGTGTGGATGCATATCGGCGCAGGATCTTTTCATCGGGCACATCAGGCGTGGTATCTGCATCAGCTGCGTAAGCAGGGCGACGAAAGCTGGGGCATCGCGCTGGGCAATATCCGCCAGGACGCCGCGCCGCTGCTTGATCAGCTCGCGCAGCAGCAGGGCGAATATGTGCTGGAAACCGTGACGCCCGAAGGTGAGCGCGACTATGAGACCATCACGTCGCTGCGCAAAATTTTGCCTTGGGATAGCGACATCAGCGCGCTGATTGAGCAGGGCGCGCGTGCGGAAACACGTGTGATTAGCTTCACCGTGACAGAAGCAGGTTACTACCTGACGCCCGCGTTTACGCTGGATCTCAGTCAGGCGGACGTGAAGGCCGATCTGGGTGGCGATATCCGCACCCTCTATGGCGCACTCAGCCGCATTCTGACACAGCGGGTTGCCGGGGGCGGGGCACCGGTCACGCTGCTGAACTGCGATAATCTGCGCCACAATGGCGAGCGTTTTCGTGACGCCTTCCTGGCGTTTCTGACGGCCAAAGGCGATACCGCGCTGGCCGACTGGGTGCGTACACAGACCCGCTCACCGAATACCATGGTCGATCGCATCACCCCGCGGCCCACCCCGCAGGTGGCCGAACGCGTGCAGGCGGCGACCGGCAGGGAGGAGGGTGCCGCAGTGATGGCCGAATCTTTTATTCAGTGGGTCATTGAGGATGATTTCATTGCCGGACGCCCGGCACTGGAAAAGGTGGGCGTTGAGCTGGTGGAATCGGTGCTGCCGTGGGAAGAGGCGAAAATTCGCATCCTTAATGCGACCCATGCCGCGATTGCCTGGGCGGGCACGCTGATTGGGCTGAACTATATCGATGAGAGCACCCGTCATCCGGCCATCTATCAACTGGCGCACGACTACGTGACCCAGGATGTCATTCCCTCACTGTCACCCAGCCCGCTCGATCTGGCGGATTATCGCGATGTGGTGCTGGCCCGCTTCAGTAATCCCTATATTCAGGACACCAATCAGCGCGTCGGTGCCGATGGCTTGTCCAAAATTCCCGGCATGGTGACGCCAACCCTGCAGGCGTGTTACCAGCGCGGCGTGCAGCCGACTGCAACGGCGGTGATCCCGGCACTCTTCTTCCTGTTTATGCAGCGCTGGGCCAGTGACGACTTACCCTATCCCTATCAGGATGGTGCGCTTCAGGCCGAGACGCTGCGTAAACAGTTCGCCAGCGCCGATCCGCTCCGTGCGTTCCTGAGCGATCGCGCGCTGTTTGCGGAACTGGCGTCCGATAAGGCGTTTCATGAGCTGGTGACGCGCCAGGTGGCGAATCTGCAGCAGTGGCTGAAGCAGCCTGAACTGGCGGCGGTGTAATCATGTATCTCGGTATTGATATCGGTACCTCAGAGCTTAAAGCGCTGATCGTGAACACGCAGGGTGAGATTGTGGCGTCTCAGCACGCCACGCTCAGCGTGCAGCGTCCGCATCCTCACTGGGCAGAACAGGAGCCTGAACGCTGGTGGCAAGCCTGCTGTGAGGTTCTGGCGGGATTGCGGCATCAGTCTCCTCAGGCCTGGGCTGAGATTCGCGCGATAGGATTGTCCGGTCAGATGCACGGGGCCGTGCTGCTGGATGCCGGAGGCAGGGTGCTGCGTCCATGTATCCTGTGGAACGACACGCGCAGCGCACCACAGTGTGAAAGGCTGGCGAAGCAGCATCCCCGGATGATAGCGATCAGTGGCAATATGATTATGCCTGGCTTCACTGCGCCAAAGCTCTGCTGGGTCGCGGAACATGAGCCAGAGATCTTCAGCCGTATCGATAAGGTGTTGCTGCCGAAAGATTACCTGCGCTGGCGTCTGACCGGACGCTTTGTCACTGAGCCTTCGGATGCTGCCGGAACGCTGTGGCTCGACGTCTCCCGGCGTGACTGGTCGGACGAACTGCTGGCCATCACCGGACTGACGCGTGCCGCCATGCCTGAACTGGTGGAAGGCAGTGCAGTAAGTGGACATCTGCAGCCGACACTGGCGAGCGAGTGGGGCTTATCCACCTCAGTCACGGTGGCAGGCGGCGGCGGGGACAATGCCGCGTCGGCCGTCGGGGTCGGCGCGGTGAACGCCGGGGATGCTTTTATCTCACTGGGGACGTCCGGGGTGATTTTTGTGGTCAATGACCGCTTGCAGGCGGACCCGCAATCCGGGGTGCACGCCTTTTGCCATGCGCTGCCGGGCCGCTGGCATCAGATGAGTGTGATGCTCAGCGCCGCCAGTTGTCTGCGCTGGCTGTGCAATCTGCTGTCAGTGAGTGAAAGCCAGCTGATGGAGGAGATGGCTCAGCTCAGTGATGAACAGCTGCGCAGTGCCCCGATTTTTCTGCCCTATCTCTCCGGGGAGCGCACCCCTCACAACGATCCTGACGCTTCTGGCGCTTTCTTCAATCTGCGCCATGAAACGCCGCGCGCCCTGCTGGGCTATGCGGTGATTGAAGGCGTGGCATTCGGACTGGCTGATGGGGCAGAGGCGCTCGGCGAGGCCCGGCACCCCATTCAGCAATACAGCCTCACCGGTGGAGGCGCGCGCAGCACGCTGTGGGCGCAATTGATTGCTGATGTGCTGCAACTGCCGGTTGTTACTCACCCGGCCAGCGCCTCTGGCGCGCTGGGGGCGGCACGTCTGGCGTGGCTGGCTGATGGCGGTGCTGAGCATGAGGTGTGTCTGAAGCCGCCAGTCCAGGCGCGCTATCAACCGGACGACGCTCGTGCAGCCGTGCTGCAACAGCGGCTGCGTCTGTTCCGGGAACTCTACATCCAGCAGCAACAGGTGCGTAACCTGCTGCCTGCCTGACGACTAACCAAACAGAAGGTGATTGTGATGCAATCGAACGAATACTGGTTTGGCTTACCGAAAAAGATGTTCTGGGGCTTTCTCGCTATCGCCATCTTTATGGCGGGTGATGGCTTTGAAATGGCGTTTCTGTCGCGCCATATTACCGACATGGGCTTTTCGCCCGCGCAGTCTGCCGTCGTGTTCACCTTCTATGGTCTGGCAGCCGCGCTGGCAGCCTGGGCTTCGGGTGTGGTCGCCGAGCTGATCACGCCGCAGCGCGCGATGATGATTGGCTTTGTGCTGTGGATCGTCATGCATGCCCTGTTTATGTCACTTGGGCTTGGGCTGCGTAACTATCCCCTCATGGTGCTGTTTTACGGCATTCGCGGGCTGGCTTATCCGCTGTTTATCTACTCTTTCATGATGATGCTGGTGCAGGTCTTACCGCGCGAGAAACTGGCGGCGGCGACCGGCTGGTTCTGGGCGATGTATTCAATCGGCATTGGCGTGGTGGGCAGCTATCTGCCCAGTCTGACCATTCCGATGCTGGGGGAGACCGGAACGCTGTGGCTGGCCATCATCTGGGTAGCCTGTGGCGGGATTCTTGCCTGGTTCAGCCTGCGCAACGTGCCGGTAGATCGTTCCCGCGTGAATCTGCCGATGCGTGACAAGATGACAGAGATGTCGCGTGCCGTGACTATCCTGTTCACCAATCAGCATGTCTTTTATGCCTGCCTGATTCGCATCATCAACACGCTGTCGCTGTTTGGTTTCGCCATTATCATGCCACTGCTGTTTGTCGACCGTCTCGGCTTTACCATCTCTGAATGGCTGCAGATCTGGGCGGTGTTCTTCTTTGTTACCATCTTTACGAATATTTTCTGGGGCCTCACCGGTGAGAAGCTGGGCTGGATCCGTCAGGTACGCTGGTTTGGTTGCCTGGGAATGGCTATCTCCAGCCTGACCTTCTATTACCTGCCGCTGTATGCAGGACATAATTTCTGGGTGGCATTAATTCCTGCGGTCATGCTGGGGATCTTTGTCGCCGCGTTTGTGCCGATGACCGCCGTCTTTCCGACGCTGGAGCCACATCACAAAGGGGCAGCGGTCTCGATTTACAATCTCTCCGCGGGACTCAGTAACTTTGTGGCACCGGCTATCGCCTCTGTCATGCTGCCATTCTTCGACATCGTCGGAGTGGTATGGGCCTACACCGCGCTGTATGTGTTCGCTGGCGTGCTGACCTTCATTATCCGCGTGCCACAACCGGGGCACACGCGGGAAGAGAAGGCGATGCAGTCGCGGGTCGCCGGACAGCGAAGCTAGTTACCCCTGCGGCGGCCCTGGGCCGCTGCAGGGTTATCCTGCGACATCCTGCAAGGCTTCCTGCAAATCGTACCAGCGGAAGCCGAAACCAGAGGCTTCCAGCCGCTTCGGCAGCACATGCTGACCGCCCAGCACCAGCACCGACGACTCCCCCATCATCAGCTTAATGGCGCTGGCAGGCGTGCGCATAAAGGCCGGACGATGCATCACCCGCCCCAGCGTGGCGGCAAACTGCTCATTGCGCACCGCGTAAGGAGCCACCATGTTGAACGGGCCGTGCAGATCCTCATGATCCAGCAGCCAGAGAATCGCGTTGACCATGTCATCGATATGGATCCACGGCATATACTGTTTGCCACTGCCGATCGGTCCGCCCGCGCCAAACTTAAACGGCAGTTTCATTTTACTGAGTGCGCCGCCTTCACGAGCCAGCACCACGCCGGTGCGTATCAGGCAGACGCGGGTACGCTCACTCGCGGCGCTGAGCGCCAGCTGCTCCCAGCGGGCGCAGAGCTGATGGGTAAACTCATCATGGCCCTCATCCTCTTCAGTCAGCACCAGATCGCCGGTATTGCCATAGAAGCCGGTTGCCGAACCAGAAATCAGGACGGCGGGTGGCGTTGCGCTGGCATTAATCAGTGAGGCAATCTGCTCGGTGATCTGCCAGCGGCTTTCGCAGAGCTGCTGTTTATGGGGCTCTGTCCAGCGTTTATCGGCAATGGGTTCGCCCGCCAGATTAATCACGGCATCAATGTTATTGAGGTTTGTCTGCTGCGCCAGACCTGACCAGAGCGCCACGCTCTCGCCCAGTTTTTCGCGTGCGCTGACGATATCCCGCGTCACGACACTGATCTGATGCCCCAGCTGTTGCAGCCGTTGAATCAGATGACGCCCAATCAGTCCCGTGCCACCGGTAATAAGAATGTGCATGTTGCGGCTCCCTTTGTGTTTTTGTTATCTGCTCCTTTCAGCATAGAAGAGCGGAGCCACTCTGAAGTGCGTCGCGTCGCGCTTTGTTATTCCGGCGTGAGAGGTCGGAGCAGCTCAGCGTTGCCTTCCCAAAAAAAAGTCGGTAAACATGATGCAACCCTGACAGCCAATCGAGGTAACCGATGAATTATCCGCCCATTGTCCTGTGGTCAGATTCATCATTTTTCAGTCCTTATGCCATGTCTGCCTATGTTGCTCTTACCGAAAAAGGGGTGCCTTTTCAGCTGAAACGCGTCGATTTATCGCAGAATCAGCAATATGCGGAGGCCTATCGGGCGCTCTCACTGACCTGCCGTGTGCCAACGCTGCAGATTGACAGCTTTCTGCTGAGCGAGTCTTCCGCCATCAGCGAATATCTGGAAGAGCGTTTTCCGGCACCTGAATTTGAACGGCTCTATCCCCATGACCGCGAGAAGCGCGCCCGCGCCAGAGAGATTCAGGCCTGGCTGCGCAGTGACTTTATGTGGATCCGCCAGGAGCGCCCGACGGAAGTGCTGTTTGCCGGTGAACGTTTTGCGCCACTGACAGCGTCAGCACAGCAGGCGGTCACTAAACTGATTGCAGCCGTCGAGCGTCTGCTGCCGGAAGGGCAGCAGAACCTGTTTGGCGAATGGTCCATTGCGGATACCGATCTGGCGGTGATGCTCAACCGGCTGGTATTGCATGGCGATCCCTTACCGACACGTTTGCAGCACTATGCTGAATTTCAATGGCAGCGAGCCTCAGTCCAGCTGTGGTTAGCAGAAAGTGGTAAAAATCGATAACTGTCAGGGCTTGCTCAGGCTGACGGAAGTGATTACCTTACGCCACATTAAAATAACAAGTGGCAAACTGCGTGCATCTGGGCACGCCAAACAGGAAAGGGTTACGGATGGTGGATCAAACTGCGGGTGACGGCATCGAGTGGGTCGATATTGTAAGCGAAGAGAATGAAGTCGTTGCTCAGGCGACACGTGCGCAGATGCGCGCTCAGTGCCTGCGTCACCGCGCCACCTATATCGTGGTTCATGACGGTATGGGCAAGATTCTGGTTCAGCGTCGCACGGAAACAAAAGATTTCATGCCGGGCAAACTCGACGCAACGGCGGGTGGCGTGGTGCAGAGCGGTGAGGATATGCTGGAGTCTGCGCGTCGCGAAGCTGAAGAGGAACTGGGCATTGCCGCCGTGCCTTTTGCTGAGCATGGCAAATTCTACTTTGAAGATCAGCACTGCCGCGTCTGGGGTGGCCTGTTCAGTTGCGTGTCCCACGGGCCTTTCGCGATGCAGGAGTCCGAGGTCGATGAGATTTTCTGGATGACGCCCGACGAGATCACCGCCCGCTGCGATGAGTTTACTGACGATTCGCTGAAAGCGCTGTCGCTGTGGATGAGTCGTAACGGCGATAGCCGCGACTGAGACGGTTCCGGCGCCTTGCCTCAACGGGCAGCGCCGAATCGCACGTTTGCGGATTAAAAAAAAGGCATGCCCCGGGGCATGCCTTTTCTGTTCTCACCTGGCGCTTAGCCTTCAGCCTGCTGCGACTGAATGGCGGTCAGCGCGATGGTGTAGACGATGTCGTCGACCAGCGCGCCGCGCGACAGGTCATTGACCGGCTTACGCATCCCCTGCAGCATCGGCCCGATCGAGATCAGATCGGCGGAACGCTGAACCGCTTTGTAGGTGGTGTTACCGGTGTTGAGATCCGGGAAGATAAACACGGTGGCGCGACCCGCAACCTGTGAGTTGGGCGCTTTTGATTTTGCCACATCTTCCATGATGGCAGCGTCATACTGCAGCGGACCATCGATCACCAGGTCAGGACGTTTTTCCTGCGCAATCCGTGTGGCTTCACGCACTTTTTCCACGTCGCTACCTGCACCGGAGGTGCCGGTGGAGTAGGAGATCATCGCCACACGCGGGTCGATACCAAAGGCTTTGGCAGAATCGGCGGACTGAATCGCGATTTCGGCCAGCTGCTCAGCGGTAGGGTCCGGGTTAATCGCGCAGTCACCGTAAACCAGCACCTGCTCTGGCAGCAGCATAAAGAACACCGATGAGACCAGTGAGCTGTTCGGCGCGGTTTTGATCAGCTGCAGTGGCGGACGAATGGTGTTGGCGGTGGTATGAACCGCACCGGATACCAGACCATCCACTTCACCGCTCTCCAGCATCATGGTGCCCAGCACCACGTTATCTTCCAGCTGCTCCTGCGCGACTACTTCGGTCATACCTTTATTCTTGCGCAGCTCAACCAGGCGCGGCACATAGTTTTCACGAACCTGTTCCGGGTCAACGATCTCAACCCCTTTGCCCAGCTCAACCCCCTGAGCCGCCGCAACACGCTGGATCTCATCCGGGTTGCCTAACAGCACGCAGGTGGCGATACCGCGTTCAGCACAGATAGCGGCCGCTTTAACGGTGCGCGGCTCATCGCCCTCTGGCAGAACGACGCGTTTGCCCGCTTTACGCGCCAGCTCGGTCAGCTGATAGCGGAAGGCCGGTGGCGACAGGCGACGGCTGCGTTCTGACGTGGCGGTCAGCGACTCAATCCAGTCAGCGTTGATGTAGCTGGCAACATACTCCTGCACTTTCTCAATGCGTTGGGTGTCGTCAGCCGGGACTTCAAGGTTGAAGCTCTGCAAACTCAGGGAGGTCTGCCAGGTATTGGTTTTCACCATAAATACTGGCAGGCCGGTCTGGAAGGCGCGGTCGCAAAGACGGGCGATGCGATCGTCAATCTCGTAGTTTCCGGTCAGCAGGATAGCGCCGATCTCGATGCCGTTCATGGCGGCCAGGCAGGCGGCAACCAGCACATCCGGGCGGTCTGCAGAGGTGACCAGCAGAGAGCCAGGGCGGAAATGTTCCAGCATGTGCGGGATACTGCGGGCGCAGAAGGTTACCGATTTCACCCGGCGGGTCTGAATTTCACCTTCGTTGATGATGCGCGCACCCAGGTGGCGGCACATGTCGATCGCGCGGGTCGCAATCAGATCAAAGCTCCACGGCACGCAGCCCAGAACCGGCAGCGGGCTGTCTGAGAAGAGCTGCTTAGGATCGATATTGGCGATGCTGGCTTTCGATGAATCATCGAAGATCTCTGACAGGTCGGGGCGGGTACGTCCCTGATCGTCAACCGGCGCGTTCAGTTTATTGATGATCACGCCCGTGATGTTTTTATTCTTCTGACCGCCGAAGCTGCTCTGGGTCAGCTCAATGCGCTCTTTCAGCTGGGCCGGTGAGTCATTACCCAGCGCCATCACAAAGACAATCTCGGCATTCAGCGTTTTGGCGATTTCATAGTTCAGTGCGTTGGCGAACTGATGCTTACGGGTCGGCACCAGACCTTCAACCAGCACCACTTCCGCATCCTGCGTGTTGGCGTGATAGCGGGAGATGATCTCCTCCATCAGCACATCCTGCTGGTTCGATCCCAGCAGTGATTCCACACGGGACATCTGCAGCGGTTCGGCGGCAGGAATCGAGGAGTTCTTGCGAATGATGGTGGTGGTTTGATCCGGGGTATCGCCGCCGGCACGCGGCTGCGCAATCGGCTTAAAGACGCTGAGGCGGACGCCTTTGCGCTCCATGGCGCGGATAACGCCGAGGCTGACGCTGGTCAGGCCGACGCTGGTGCCGGTCGGAATGAGCATAATTGTACGTGACACGTTTGAACCTCTCAGTAATGGCAGGGTGTCAAAAACAACTCCGTCAGCCTGAGCTGACGGAGAGAAGGGGTTATGCAGTCAGACGCGCGGCGTCCTGGGCGATGACCAGCTCTTCGTTGGTCGGAATCACCAGGGCCGGACGGGTGCCTTCTTTATTGATGTAGCCAGACTTACCGAAGCGCGCTGCAAGGTTGCGATCATGATCAACCTCAAAGCCCAGCAGCGCCAGTTTTTTCAGTGAAAGTTCACGCACCATCGCCGCGTTCTCACCGATGCCGCCGGTGAAGACCACCGCATCAAGACGACCGTCCATCAGCGCCGTGTAGCTGCCGATATATTTCGCCAGGCGGTGGCAGAACACATCCATCGCACGTTTCGCATCTTCTTTCGTCGCGTAGTTATCTTCCACGTAGCGGCAGTCGCTGGTGACTTCGGTCAGACCTAACAGGCCAGACTCTTTAGTCAGCAGTTTATTGATGGCGTCAACGCTCATGCCCAGGGTGTCGTGCAGGAAGAAAACAATCGCCGGGTCGATGTCGCCACTGCGGGTGCCCATCACCAGCCCTTCCAGTGGCGTCAGCCCCATGGAGGTATCGACGCACTCGCCATTACGGATGGCAGAGACAGAACCGCCGTTACCAAGATGGCAGGTGATGATGTTCAGTGATTCAAGCGGTTTATTGAGCATTCTGGCCGCTTCGTGTGTCACATAGAAGTGGCTGGTGCCATGCGCGCCGTAGCGACGCACGCCGTGCTCTTTGTACAATTTGTAGGGCAGGGCGTAGAGATAAGACTCTTCCGGCATTGTCTGATGGAAAGCGGTGTCGAATACGGCGACATTCTTATCTGACAGGTGCGGGAAGTTCTTCATCGCTTCATCAATCCCGATCAGATGAGCCGGGTTATGCAGCGGGGCAAAGGAGGAGGCGTCTTTGATGCCCTGAATCACCTCTTCAGAGATGATAACGGACTGAGTCAGCTTTTCGCCGCCATGAACAATACGATGACCGATTGCAGCAATTTGTGCCGAAAGCTCTGGTTTTTGTGCCAGAATGGATTTAACGATGAAGTTCAGCGCTTCGCTATGCGCTGCACCGGCACCGAGAGGCGCTTCCTGTTTTTCGCCGTCCAGTTTCCATTTAATACGTGCTTCTGGAAGGTGGAAACATTCTGCCAGGCCCGACAGGAACTCTTCGCCGCTGGCAGGGTTGAGGATGGCAAACTTAAGGGAAGAGCTGCCACAGTTCAGAACCAGAACTAACTTACTCGACATGGAAGTACCTATTTTTTGAGAGTGGCTAAATAAAACGCAATCAGACTAACAGCGTAGCCCATGAAAGCTGGTAGATTAATGACAAACATCATGCGGTAGACAGAAATCTGCATTTCCGCAAAAAATTTCGGTAATCTTACGCAAAAATTTGAAGATCGCCTTGTCGAAACATGGCTCAAGCCTCTTCCCAACGGCATCCCGCGCCCGGAAAGGTGTTGAAACGGCGTCAGAATAGCTGGAGTCATCTTTAAAGACAAAAAAAATTGAAGGATGTCACGTAAAGTTGTGTGGTTATAACTTTTTTTTAATGTTTGCAGGATTAGTTGAGGTGAGCCATGGCGAATGAATCTGGCAGTACCAATTGGTTTCAGATGTTTCAGCGCGGTCAGCACTACATGAAGACCTGGCCTGCTGATAAGCGCCTGGCCCCCGTGTTTCCGGAAAACCGTGTTTCATCCGTGACGCGCTTCGCCATTCGCTTTATGCCTCCCCTGGCGATTTTTACCCTGACCTGGCAGATCGCAATGGGTGGCCAGCTTGGCCCGGCCGTGGCGACGGCGCTGTTTGCCTGTAGCCTGCCGATGCAGGGGTTGTGGTGGCTCGGTAAGCGTTCTGTTACGCCGCTGCCGCCGACGCTGCTGAGCTGGTTTCATGAAGTCCGCGCCCGCCTGGAAGAGGCGGGACAGGCTATCGCGCCGGTAGAAGGCAAACCGACCTATCAGGCGCTGGCCGACCTGCTGAAACGCGCGTTTAAACAGCTTGACCGCACGTTCCTCGACGATCTCTGACCCTCTTCAGGCGGGCGGTAATTTAATTACCGCTAACCCGCAACCAAATCAAAGAAAGGCGATACGGCGATTTCCGTATCGCTAACGCTATGCAATCATTTCCTCCTTGTCGATTAACTGAGCGGTCGCCGACCGGGAGCGAATGATGGAAATGACCCATGCACAGCGTTTAATTCTTACCAACCAGTACAAAATCATGGCGATGCTGGAGCCGGAAAATGCTGAACGTTTTCGCCGTTACCAGACCATCGTTGAGCGCGGTTATGCACTACAGATGCGGGAGCTGGATAAAGAGTTCGGCGAACTCAGCGAAGCAACCTGCCGGACGGTGATCGACATTATGGAAATGCATCACGCGCTGCACGTCTCCTGGTCAAACCTGAAAGAGAAAAGTCAGACGGATGAGCGCCGTCTCGCTTTTCTCGGTTTTGATGCCGCGACAGAAGCCCGTCTGCTGGGATATGTGCGCTTCATGGTCAACACGGAAGGGCGCTACACCCACTTCGATTCCGGTACCCACGGCTTTAACGCGCAGACCCCGATGTGGGAAAAGTATCAACGCATGCTGGCTTTATGGCAGACTTGTCCGCGCCAGTACCATTTGAGTGCCAACGAGATTGCACAGGTTATTAATGCATGATGAGGAGAAGCGCGTGACCTACAGAGGTTTTCTTTTTGATTTGGACGGCACGCTGGTCGATTCGCTGCCCGCCGTAGAACGCGCCTGGAGCCAGTGGGGGGCGCGTCATGGTATTGCCGCCGATGAGATCCTCGATTTCATTCATGGCAAACAGGCCATTACTTCTCTGCGTCATTTTATGGCAGGCCAGCCGGAAGAGGCGATTCAGGCGGAGTTTGTGGCGCTGGAGCAGGCGGAAGCGGCGGACACCGATGGCGTGCAGGCGCTGCCGGGTGCCAGAGCGCTGCTGGAAAGGCTGAACGCGCTGCAGATCCCCTGGGCCATTGTCACCTCCGGTTCGGTGCCGGTTGCGCATGCCCGACATAAAGCCGCAGGCTTGCCGAAACCTGCGGTGTTTATTACTGCGGAGCAGGTGGCAAAAGGTAAACCGGAACCCGATCCCTATCTGCTCGGGGCGGAGAAACTGGGCTTAGACGCCGCAGCCTGTGTGGTGGCAGAGGATGCCCCCGCCGGCATCGTATCCGGACTAAACGCAGGCTGCGCGGTGATCGCCATTAATGCTCCGGCGGACACCCCCCGGCTGGATGAGGTGGCGCTTCGCCTCAGCTCACTGGCATCACTGGACGTGATCCGGGAAGCTGACGGCAGTTTCACCTTCAGCCAGCAGGCGTAAGGGAGGGGCCGGCGGCCACGCCGCCGGGCTCAGAGTGGCGTATCCTGCGAGATTTCATCCAGCGACAGGCTGAAGCTCGGAATAAAGACCTCAACGAAATAATCCATCTCAGGCGAACGCCGTTGCGCCAGCGTTGTCTCCAGTCGCGCTTTCGCCAGTAAAAACTCATTGTTCCCGGCAGAGAGTTCCTCAAGACACTTAACATAGGCGCAGAGCGCATCGGCCTGCTTGACGACGGCCTGCTCCTCTTCACTGTGCAGATGATCATCGATTAACGGGCGATAGATCGCCTGAAACTCTTCCGGCAACATCTCAATCAGCTTCTGCTGCGCAATTTTCTCGATTTTTTTATATTCATGCGCGATCTGCGCGTTGTAATACTTGACCGGTGTGGGCAGGTCGCCGGTCAGCACTTCGCTGGCATCGTGATAGAGCGCCAGCATGGCGATGCGATCGGCATTCAGCGCTCCGCTGAACTTAAGGTTTTTGATCACGGCCAGGGCGTGCGCCACCATGGCAACCTGCAGGCTATGTTCAGACACGTTTTCGGTGCGCACGTTGCGCATCAGCGGCCAGCGGTTGATCAGCTTGAGACGGGAAAGATGGGCGAAGAAGTGACTTTGAGTCATGCGCGTTCCTGTTAGCCGGCAGGGGAGAGACAGGCTCTCCCCAAATAGCTTCAGTATACGCGGGCGGGATTACTGACGATAGCCTTGCAGGAAACGGCCAAATTTATTGATGGCCATTTCCAGATCGTCCACGCGCGGCAGCGTGACGATGCGCAGGTGGTCGGGCGAGGGCCAGTTAAATGCGCTGCCCTGAACCAGCAGGACTTTCTCCTGCAGCAGGAAATCCAGCACCATCTTCTGATCGTCGAAGATGTTGAATTTTTTAGCATCGATTTTTGGAAACATATAGAGCGCGCCCTGTGGCTTTACACAGCTGACGCCCGGAATATCGTTAATCAGTTCCCAGGCGCGCTGACGCTGCTCGTAGAGACGTCCGCCAGGCATGATAAATTCGCTGATGCTCTGGTAACCGCCCAGTGCCGTCTGAATCGCATGCTGCGCCGGCACGTTAGCACAGAGACGCATTGAGGCGAGCATCTCCAGCCCTTCGATGTAGCCTTTAGCATGTTTCTTCGGCCCGTTCAGCACCATCCAGCCCTGACGGAAACCGGCCACGCGATAGGTTTTAGAGAGGCCGTTAAAGGTCACGGTCAGCAGATCCGGTGCCAGCGCGGCGATGCTGTGATGCTGTGCCTCATCATAGAGGATCTTGTCGTAGATCTCGTCGGCAAAAATGATCAGGTTATGCTGACGGGCAATCTCAACCACTTCCAGCAGCAGCTCTTTGCTGTAGACCGCGCCGGTCGGGTTATTCGGGTTGATAATGACGATGCCGCGGGTGCGGGGCGTAATCTTGCTGCGGATGTCATCCAAGTCGGGGAACCAGCCTGCGGACTCATCACAAAGATAGTGCACCGCTTTCCCGCTGGAGAGGGAGACGGCCGCCGTCCATAAAGGATAGTCGGGAGCCGGGACCAGCATTTCGTCACCGCTGTTCAGTAACGCCTGCATCGCCTGCACGATCAGTTCTGACACACCGTTGCCAATGTAGATATCTTCTACCGTGACGTCGCGCATGTCGCGCGCCTGGTAGTGCTGCATAATCGCTTTGCGGGCAGAGTAGAGGCCCTTGGAGTCGCAATAGCCCTGGGCGCTGGGAAGATTACGAATCACATCGACCAGAATCTCGTCCGGCGCTTCAAAGCCGAAAGGCGCCGGGTTGCCGATGTTCAGCTTAAGAACTTTGTTGCCTTCTTCTTCGAGGCGTTTTGCCTCTTTCAGTACCGGACCACGGATGTCGTAGCAGACATTGTCGAGTTTCCCGGATTTATCAATTTGAAAAGTCATTGTTACCGCCTTAATGGGCAGAATCCTTTTGGCTGCCACAGAAATCAAACCAGCACAATGTACTCTCCTCAGGATAACAAAAGAAGGGTGCCGTCCGGTTTTGGCGGGTTCAACACCTTTTTGCCCGGCGCATAGCGTAAAAATTATTTACCACGGCTTTAGCTGGTCAATAAAACCATAAATAAGGGTAAGGTCAGGTTTTTAATCTGATGAATGGCGTGGCAGGGGCGGGGCTGCGGTGCGTGTTTTCTCAAAGCGGACCGTAAATAATCTGAAGCGGTCATTTTTCCGCCGCGGAAATATACCCCAGGAGAAATAGTTAAAGGATATTTTATGAATGCTCATTTTGTGGACGATTTTGCGGCCTCGTTAATACTTACGCCTTAACGCTGCTTAAGAGTATCCGGTTTAAGGTGTTGTGATCGCCGGAAAAGGTCCAAAAGCAGAGGGTAAAAGAGGCATCAGATTGAACTATTGTGGGCAGCAGTTAACAGTTTCTCACTAAATTTCAGAGCGATGAAGGCTTAAAAAGTGATCAATAATGTGGCATAAGGGTCTGGAAATGCCTTTGCCGCAAAATTTACAGCGCTTTTCACAAAATCATTTCCATTTTGAAGTCAAAAATGATTAAGTATAATTTATTATTTAATGCACTTTACCGCTTTGTCCCGCCAGCCCGTAAAGTGTGAATTTCGTCCTGTCCGGTTCTTTTCGGCAGGATCACGATTATGACGCAGCTTCCTGCATTCGCGCCCCCCGCGCTTTCGGTTCAGACGTGGTCTTTTTCACGACAGCGTATGACCCATCAGGTGAGTGAGCCGTGCGGAATCCGCACAAGAGGTTTTTTGTGCCAGTCTTCACACAGGACTGTCATTAAGCACCATTACTGCTTATCACTTTGATAAGCTTGTAATAACACCAGGGTAGTAGTTCGTAAAATCTTATAAGTGAAGAAAAAAACATGACTAATGCAAATCGTCCGATACTGAATCTCGACCTCGATCTGCTGAGAACTTTCGTTGCCGTTGCGGATTTGAATACCTTTGCAGCCGCCGCTGCAGCGGTCTGCAGAACCCAGTCAGCAGTCAGTCAGCAGATGCAACGTCTGGAACAATTGGTAGGTAAAGAGCTGTTTGCCAGACATGGACGTAACAAACTGTTAACAGAGCATGGAATTCAGCTTCTGGGCTATGCCAGAAAAATTCTGCGTTTTAATGACGAAGCCTGCACCTCACTGATGTACAGCAACATTCAGGGCGTACTGACTATCGGCGCCTCTGATGACACCTCAGACACGATCCTGCCATTCCTGCTGAACCGTGTGACCTCGGTGTATCCGAAGCTGGCTATCGATGTGCGGGTTAAACGTAATCCTTTCATGATGGAAATGCTCAACCAGGGTGAAGTGGACCTGGTTGTGACGACCTCCAGCCCGGGTAATTTCACCTATCAGGTGCTGCGGACATCACCGACTTTATGGTACTGCGCGGCGGATTATATCTTCCAGCGTGGTGAAGCCATTCCACTGGTGCTGCTGGATGAGCCAAGTCCTTATCGTGATATGGCCATCGACCATCTTAACGAAGCCGGCATTCCGTGGCGGATCTCCTATGTCGCTTCAACCCTGGCTGCCGTACGCGCCGCGGTAAAAGCGGGTCTGGGTGTGACAGCCCGTCCGGTGGAGATGATGAGTCCGGAACTGCGTGTGATGGGTGCGGCGGAAGGGCTGCCGGTGCTGCCGGATACGCAATACCTGCTGTGCCGCAATCCGGATAGCGATAACGAACTGGCACTGGCGATCTTCAATGCCATGCAGTCCACCAACGATCCCTACAATCTGAGCAATAATCCCGACGGTGCATTGTTGCTGGATGACGAAGAGTAGTTTCGCTTACGTATTGCACTCCATGCCAGCGTGACTGTCTTAATAAACGCTTATAAATCGCCTCTCGCTTTCCGAACCGGACGAGAGGCTTTTTTTTGTCTGATGCACCTCAGACGCCCCTCCGCACACGTCCTGTCCCGCTGATTCACGTCCTTTTCGGCCTCACACCGCTCTCTACTGAAACCTGCCAGTCATAAACCCGCTATTTTGTTCCATGATGTCTCATTTGAGGTGGATAAAATTGCGGCAAAAAGGGCAAAACTGTGTTCCTGATCAAGAAAATACCCCTGGTAAGGGGAAGGAAAACAGCGTGAGACCTGTCAAAATATGATTGTTAAATGCACGATCCATGCGTGTGAATACCCGCTACACTAAAATTAACCCTACAGACTGAAGCGATTTAGCTGGAAAGCGGGGCATCATTTGTTAATAATATGATGCAGGTGTGAAATAATGTTTGGATACTTTTGTCAAAGTTGACAAAAGGTTATAGAAAGGAGTAAAAAACCCCATAAAATTGCTGCTTATTGACAAATAACAGCGACGTTTAAAAGGTTTTTACCCTTCCCTTGAATCGATGTGGTCAGTTTGCTGCGGGAAACGCGTGCAGGATGCCAGCGCCACTTTTGATGAGTAAGCAATGAGTATGTCAACTACCACCGAAATCATCGCTCAGCACTGGGCGTTTATCGTATTTATCGTTATTGCCTTTGGCCTGTGTGCTTTCATGCTGACCGGAGGATGGCTGCTCGGCGGCAAAGCACGCGCCCGCTACAAAGACACGCCATTCGAATCGGGCATCGAATCCGTTGGTGATACCCATATCCGCCTCTCGGCGAAATTTTATCTGGTTGCGATGTTTTTCGTCATTTTCGACGTCGAAGCCCTCTTTTTATACGCATGGGCGACCTCAATCCGTGAAAGCGGATGGATCGGCTTTGCGGAAGCCGCAATTTTCATTTTGGTGCTCCTGGCGGGGCTGGTCTATCTGGTGCGCATCGGCGCGCTGGACTGGGCGCCTGCCCGCCGTCGCGTAGTGGTGAAAACCACTACGGTCAGCCACACCAAACCTCACAAGCAGTAAAAGAGAGGCAATAAGATGGACTATACGCTCACCCGCATAGACCCGAACGGTGGTGAGAACGACCGTTATCCTCTGCAAAAGCAGGAAATCGTCAGCGATCCGCTGGAGCAGCACGTTCATCGCAGCGTCTATATGGGCAAACTCGAAAATGCCCTGCATGACATGGTGAACTGGGGACGTAAAAACTCCCTCTGGCCCTACAACTTTGGTCTCTCCTGCTGTTATGTAGAGATGACAACGTCGTTCACGGCCGTGCACGACGTGGCCCGTTTCGGCGCGGAGGTTATGCGTGCCTCGCCACGTCAGGCTGACTTCATGGTCATTGCCGGCACCCCCTTCACCAAAATGGCCCCGGTCATTCAGCGTTTGTACGATCAGATGCTGGAGCCAAAATGGGTCATTTCCATGGGTGCCTGCGCCAACTCCGGCGGCATGTATGACATCTATTCCGTTGTGCAGGGTGTAGATAAGTTCCTGCCGGTTGATGTGTACATTCCTGGCTGCCCGCCTCGTCCTGAAGCCTATATGCAGGCACTGCTGCTGTTGCAGGAGTCGATCGGTAAAGAGCGCCGTCCTCTCTCATGGGTTGTCGGCGATCAGGGCGTTTATCGCGCCAACATGCAATCCGAGCGGGAAAGAAAGCGCGGCGAGCGCATCGCCGTCACTAACCTGCGCAGCCCGGACGAAGTCTAAAACCGTACGGATGGAAAATCGCGCCTGCAGCAGAACATCACAATTTAATGCATGGCCCCATCCTGACGCCTTCATTTGAGTGCCTGAGATCAGGCCGGAATGGTGAGTAACGTATGACAGATTTGACCACGCAAGATCTCGCTCAGCCGCTATGGCAAACCCGTGATCACCTGGACGATCCGGTGATCGGCGAGTTGCGTAACCGTTTTGGGCCGGACGCCTTCACTGTTCAGCCTACCCGTACCGGTATTCCGGTTGTCTGGGTAAAGCGTGAACAGATACTGGAAATTACCGAGTTCCTGCGTAAATTGCCGAAGCCTTACGTCATGCTGTATGACCTGCATGGTGTGGATGAGCGTTTACGTACCCACCGTGCAGGCCTGCCTGCTGCGGATTTCTCCGTTTTCTACCACCTGCTGTCGATTGAACGCAATCGTGACATCATGCTCAAGGTGGCCTTATCTGAAAACGATATGCATCTGCCGACGCTTACCCGGCTTTTCCCGAATGCCAACTGGTATGAGCGTGAAACCTGGGAGATGTTTGGCGTCACCTTTGATGGGCACCCGCATCTGACGCGCATCATGATGCCCCCCACGTGGGAAGGCCATCCGCTGCGCAAAGATTATCCGGCGCGCGCCACGGAGTTTGATCCTTTCACGCTGACGAAGCAGAAAGAAGATTTAGAGATGGAGGCGCTGACCTTTAAGCCTGAAGACTGGGGCATGAAGCGCAGCACCACCAACGAAGATTTTATGTTCCTCAACCTCGGGCCTAACCACCCGTCAGCGCACGGTGCGTTCCGCATCATCCTGCAGCTGGATGGCGAGGAGATTGTCGACTGCGTGCCGGACATCGGCTATCACCATCGTGGTGCCGAAAAGATGGGCGAGCGTCAGTCGTGGCACAGCTACATTCCCTACACTGACCGTATCGAATACCTGGGCGGCTGCGTCAATGAAATGCCGTATGTGCTGGCCGTTGAGAAACTGGCCGGGATCGTGGTGCCCGATCGCGTAAACGTGATCCGCGTGATGCTCTCTGAGCTGTTCCGCATTAACAGTCATCTTCTCTATATCTCGACCTTTATTCAGGACGTCGGTGCAATGACACCGGTGTTCTTCGCCTTTACCGATCGCCAGAAAATTTATGACGTGGTTGAAGCCATTACCGGCTTCCGTATGCACCCGGCCTGGTTCCGCATCGGCGGGGTTGCCCACGATCTGCCGCGCGGCTGGGAACGTCTGCTGCGTGACTTCCTGGACTGGATGCCGAAACGCCTGAAGGAGTATGACAAAGCCGCACTGCGTAACAGCGTGCTGGTTGGTCGTTCCAAAGGCGTGGCCGCTTACAACATGGAAGAGGCGCTGGCATGGGGCACCACCGGTGCCGGTCTGCGTGCCACCGGTCTCGACTTTGATGTGCGCAAATGGCGTCCATATTCTGGCTATGAAAACTTCGATTTTGAGATCCCGGTCGGCTCCGGCGTCAGCGATGCTTACAGCCGTGTCCAGCTGAAGATGGAAGAGATGTGGCAGTCGCTGCGCATCCTTGAGCAGTGCCTCAACAACATGCCAGAGGGACCGTTCAAAGCAGATCACCCGCTGACCACGCCGCCACCGAAAGAGCGCACGCTGCAGCACATCGAAACGCTGATCACACACTTCCTGCAGGTGTCGTGGGGGCCGGTGATGCCAGCCAATGAATCTTTCCAGATGATTGAAGCGACGAAAGGGATCAACAGCTACTACCTGACCAGCGACGGCAGCACCATGAGCTACCGCACCCGTGTGCGTACGCCGAGCTTCCCGCATCTGCAGCAGATTCCTTCGGTAATCCGTGGCAGCCTGGTATCCGACCTGATCGTTTACCTGGGCAGTATCGATTTTGTTATGTCAGACGTGGACCGCTAATTATGCACGATCAACACATTGCCATTAAAACGATCGACCCTGATGAGGTCTTCGTGCTGAGCGCGGAAGAGCATCACGCCATTGAGCACGAAAAACACCACTATGAAGATGCGCGTGCAGCCTCCATTGAAGCGCTGAAGATCGTGCAGAAACAGCGTGGCTGGGTACCGGATGGTGCCATCAACGCGATCGCCGATGTCCTCGGGATTCCGGCGAGTGATGTTGAGGGTGTGGCGACATTCTACAGCCAGATCTTCCGTCAGCCGGTGGGGCGTCATGTGATCCGTTACTGCGACAGCGTGGTCTGTCACATCACCGGCTATCAGGGCATCCAGGCCGCACTGGAGCAGCAGCTGAATATCAAACCGGGTCAGACCACGGCCGATGGCCGCTTTACGCTGCTGCCGACCTGCTGCCTGGGGAACTGCGATAAAGGGCCGACCATGATGGTGGACGAAGATACCCATGTTCATCTGACGCCGGAAGGTATTCCCTCTTTGCTGGAGCAGTATCAATGACAATCAAACAGATCATTCGTACTGCTGAAACTCACCCGCTGACCTGGCGGATGCGCGACGACAGGCAGCCGGTCTGGCTGGACGAATACCGCAGTAAAAACGGCTATGCCGGTGCGGAAAAAGCGCTAAAAACCATGTCGCAGGATGAGATCGTCGCGGCAGTCAAAGATTCCGGCCTGAAAGGGCGCGGCGGTGCAGGTTTCTCGACCGGGCTGAAGTGGAGCCTGATGCCGAAAGATGAGTCGATGAACATCCGTTACCTGCTGTGTAACGCCGATGAGATGGAGCCGGGCACCTATAAAGACCGCCTGCTGATGGAGCAGATGCCGCACCAGCTGGTCGAGGGGATGCTGATCAGCGCCTTCGCTCTCAAGGCTTACCGTGGCTACATCTTCCTGCGTGGTGAATATATTGAAGCGGCGGTGCATCTGCGCCGCGCGATTGCCGAAGCGACCGAAGCGGGCTTTCTCGGCAAAAATATTCTTGGCACGGGCTTCGACTTTGAGCTGATCGTCCACACCGGCGCAGGACGTTATATCTGCGGCGAAGAGACGGCGCTGATTAACTCCCTGGAAGGCCGCCGTGCTAACCCGCGTTCCAAACCGCCCTTCCCGGCGAGTGCCGGTGCGTGGGGCAAGCCGACCTGCGTGAATAACGTGGAAACCCTCTCTAACGTCCCGGCGATCCTGGCCAACGGCGTGGAGTGGTACAAGAGCATCTCAAAAAGTGAAGATGCCGGTACCAAAATGATGGGCTTCTCCGGGCGGGTTAAAAATCCTGGCGTCTGGGAACTGCCATTTGGCATTACCGCGCGTGAAATCCTTGAAGATTACGCGGGCGGCATGCGCGACGGGCTGAAGTTCAAAGCCTGGCAGCCCGGTGGCGCAGGCACCGACTTCCTGACAGACCAGCATCTGGATCTGCCGATGGAATTTGCCAGCATCGGCAAAGCAGGCAGCCGACTGGGCACCGCCCTGGCGATGGCCGTCGACCACGAAATCAATATGGTCTCGCTGGTTCGTAACCTGGAAGAGTTCTTTGCCCGTGAGTCGTGCGGCTGGTGTACGCCGTGCCGTGACGGTCTGCCGTGGAGCGTAAAAATTCTGCGCGCGCTCGAGCAGAAGCAGGGGCAGCCAGGGGATATCGAAACCCTGCTGCAACTCTGCCGTCAGCTCGGTCCGGGTAAAACCTTCTGTGCGCATGCCCCGGGCGCGGTCGAGCCGCTGCAGAGTGCGATTAAATATTTCCGTGAAGAGTTTGAAGCCGGCATGGCGCCGCAGGTCTTTGGCAATACCCGCTCCATTGGCGGGATCCAGCCAAACCTGCTGAAAGCGCGCTGGTAATTCGCCGCCGCACACGGAACAGGCCTGGTGCCGCCGCCCCGACAATGTCGTGCGTCGGGGCAAGAATATGATTAACGCTCGTCTCTGACGAGCCTTACGGAAGCATGTCACTATGGCTACAATTCATGTAGACGGTAAAGAGTATGATGTGAACGGAGCGGACAACCTGCTACAGGCGTGTCTCTCTCTGGGCCTTGATATTCCTTACTTTTGCTGGCATCCGGCGCTGGGAAGCGTCGGGGCCTGCCGCCAGTGTGCGGTAAAGCAATTCCAGAATGCCGAAGATACCCGTGGTCGTCTCGTCATGTCCTGCATGACGCCGGCCTCTGACGGCACATTTATCTCCATCGACGATGGCGAAGCGAAAGAGTTCCGCGAAAGCGTGGTGGAGTGGCTGATGACCAACCACCCACACGACTGTCCGGTGTGTGAAGAGGGCGGTAACTGTCACCTGCAGGATATGACAGTGATGACCGGCCACAGCTTCCGCCGCTATCGCTTCACCAAGCGCACCCACCGTAATCAGGATCTCGGCCCCTTCATCTCGCACGAGATGAACCGCTGTATCGCCTGCTATCGCTGCGTGCGTTACTACAAAGATTATGCCGATGGCAAAGATCTGGGCGTCTACGGCGCACATGACAACGTCTACTTCGGTCGCCCGGAAGATGGCACGCTGGAAAGCGAATTCTCCGGTAACCTGGTCGAAATCTGCCCGACCGGCGTGTTCACCGACAAAACACACTCCGAACGCTATAACCGTAAATGGGATATGCAGTTCGCGCCGAGCATCTGCCAGCAGTGCAGCGTGGGCTGTAACACCAGCCCGGGTGAACGTTATGGTGAGTTGCGCCGTATCGAAAACCGTTACAACGGCACCGTTAACCACTACTTCCTCTGTGACCGTGGCCGCTTTGGCTATGGCTATGTGAACCGTAAAGATCGTCCGCGTCAGCCGATGCTGCTGCGTGGCAACGACTGGGTGACGCTGAACGCCGAACAGGCGGTTAACGCCGGGGCTGATTTGCTGCGCCAGGCGAAGAAAGTGATCGGTATCGGCTCACCGCGCGCCAGCGTTGAAAGTAACTTTGCCCTGCGTGAACTGGTCGGGGCGGAGAACTTCTCAACCGGTATACCGGCAGCTGAGCAGGCCCGGCTTGAACTGATGCTGAAAGTGCTGCGTGAGGGGGGGATTTACACCCCTTCGCTGCGTGAGATTGAAAGCTACGATGCGGTGCTGGTGCTGGGTGAAGACCTGACCCAGGTCGGCGCACGTGTGGCGCTCTCCGTCCGTCAGGCGGTGAAAGGCAAAGCGCGTGATATGGCCGCGGCACAGAAGGTGGCAGACTGGCAGATCGCCGCGATCCTGAACATCGGTCAGCATGCGAAACATCCGCTGTTTGTCACCCACGTTGATGAAACCCGCCTGGATGATATCGCCGCATGGAGCTATCGTGCGCCGGTTGACGATCAGGCGCGTCTCGGTTTCGCCATCGCCAGTGCGCTGGATGAATCTGCGCCTGCGGTGACCGATTTCGACAGCGCACTCAGCGCCAGAATGGATGTGGTGGTTCAGGCACTGGCGGGCGCGAAAAAGCCATTAATCATCTCCGGTACCCATTCCGGCAGCAGCGCCATGATTGAAGCCGCCGCAAACGTTGCCAAAGCCCTGAAGGCACGTGGTGCCGATGTCGGTATTACGTTGCTGGCCGGCCACGCTAACAGTGTCGGACTTGGCCTGATCGGCGGCAATCCACTGGAGCACGCGCTGGAGCAGCTGTCAGGCGGTGAAGCCGACGCGCTGGTGGTGCTGGAAAACGATCTCTATCGCCATGCGCCCAAAGCGCTGGTGGATGCGGCGCTGGCTCAGACCACGAACGTGATCGTGGTGGATCATCAGCGCACCGCGACCGTGGAGAAGGCGGGTCTGGTCTTATCGACCGCAAGCTTCGCCGAAAGCGATGGCACCTCTGTTAACCATGAAGGCCGCGCGCAGCGTTTCTTCCAGGTTTACGATCCCGCTTATTATGACAACAGCGTCGTGATGCTGGAGAGCTGGCGCTGGCTGCACTCGCTGCACAGCACCCTGGAAAGCCGTCACGTGGACTGGACTCAGCTCGATCACGTTATCGATGCCGTAGTCACCCGTCTGCCGCAGCTGGCCGGCATCAAAGAGGCGGCGCCTGACGCCAGCTTCCGTATCCGGGGCCAAAAACTGTCACGTTCGCCGATCCGTGCGAGTGGTCGTACCGCCGCGCGCGCCAACATCAGCGTCCACGAACCGCGTCAGCCGCAGGATCAGGACACGATGTTTGCCTTCTCGATGGAAGGGAACAACCAGCCGTCGGCCCCGCGTTCTCAGATCCCGTTTGCCTGGGCACCGGGCTGGAACTCCCCTCAGGCGTGGAACAAATTCCAGGCCGAAGTGGGCGGCAAACTGCGTCATGGCGATCCGGGCGTGCGCCTGTTTGAAGCCAGCGCCGGTCAGTTACCCTGGTTTACCCGTGTCCCTCAGGCCTTTGTCAGTGAAGGGCAGTATCGTGTGGCGCCGTGCTACCAGCTGTTTGGTAGTGAGGAGATGTCGCAGCGTTCCCCGGTTTTCCAGCAGCGTATGGCGCAGCCTGCTCTGGTGATCAACCCGGACGATGCGGCGAAGCTGGGCGTCAACGATGGCGCAGCCGTCGAGTTCAGCTGCGCCGGTGAGACCGTGCGTCTGCCGGTGCGTTTCTCGGCGTCACTGCAGGCGGGACAGATTGGTCTGCCGCTGGGCATGCCGGGCGTTCCGCCGTTCCTGGCGAACGGTAAAATCGACACTCTGCAGGAGGCGGCGCAATGAGCTGGTTAACACCGGACGTTATCGACATTCTGCTGGCCATCGTTAAAGCCATCGTCATTCTGCTGGTGGTCGTGGCCTGCGGCGCGTTCATGAGCTTCGCCGAGCGTCGTCTGCTCGGCCTGTTCCAGAACCGTTACGGACCGAACCGTGTAGGCTGGGGCGGGTCACTGCAGCTGGTGGCGGACATGATCAAAATGTTCTTTAAAGAGGACTGGGTCCCGCCGTTTACCGACCGCTTTATCTTTACTCTGGCACCGGTTATCGCCTTTGTTTCGCTGCTGCTGGCCTTTGCTATCGTGCCGGTTTCACCGACCTGGATGGTGACCGACCTGAACATCGGTCTGCTTTTCTTCCTGATGATGGCAGGTCTGGCGGTCTATGCGGTGCTGTTTGCCGGCTGGTCGAGTAACAACAAATACTCGCTGCTGGGTGCGATGCGCGCCTCGGCGCAGACCCTGAGCTATGAAGTGTTTCTGGGGCTGTCGCTGATGGGCGTAGTGGCGCAGGCGGGCTCGTTCAATATGAACGACATCGTCAACAGCCAGACGCATCTCTGGAACATCATCCCGCAGTTCTTCGGTTTTGTGACCTTCTGTATTGCAGGTGTGGCGGTGTGTCACCGTCATCCCTTTGACCAGCCAGAAGCGGAACAGGAACTGGCTGACGGTTATCACATTGAATATGCCGGGATGAAGTTCGGCCTGTTCTTCGTCGGCGAATATGTGGCGATTACCACGGTCTCCGCCCTGATCGTTACGCTGTTCTTTGGTGGCTGGCATGGACCCTTCCTGCCGCCGTTCATCTGGTTCGCCCTGAAAACGGCGTTCTTTATGATGATGTTCATCCTGATCCGCGCCGCGCTTCCGCGTCCACGCTACGACCAGGTGCTGTCATTCGGCTGGAAAGTGTGTCTGCCGTTGACGCTGCTGAACCTGCTGGCGACTGCCGCAGTGATTCTCTACACAGCGTCGTAAGGGGTTAACAAATGACTTTGAAAGATATTGTCGTCGGTTTTGGCACGACAGTTCGCAGTATCTGGCTGATAGGGCTGCACGCCTTTGCCAAACGTGAAACGCAGATGTACCCGGAAGAGCCGGTTTATCTGCCACCTCGCTATCGCGGCCGTATCGTGTTAACGCGCGATCCGGATGGGGCAGAGCGTTGCGTGGCCTGTAACCTGTGTGCGGTTGCCTGTCCGGTGGGCTGTATTTCGCTGCAGAAAGCGGAAACCAAAGATGGCCGCTGGTATCCGGAGTTCTTCCGCATCAACTTCTCACGCTGCATCTTCTGCGGCATGTGTGAAGAAGCCTGTCCGACTACCGCGATTCAGCTGACGCCCGATTTTGAACTGGGCGAGTTTAAGCGTCAGGATCTGGTGTATGAGAAGGACGATCTGCTGATTTCGGGACCGGGTAAATATCCGGAGTACAACTTCTACCGCATGGCAGGTATGGCGATTGACGGTAAAGATAAAGGCGAAGCGGAAAACGAAGCGAAGCCAATCGACGTCAAAGGCTTATTACCTTAAGGAGCAAGGCATGGAATTTGCGTTTTATCTTTGCGGACTGGTGGCGGTGCTGACGACGTTGCGCGTCATTACCCACACCAATCCGGTACATGCGTTGCTGTACCTGATCGTTTCGCTGTTATCGATCGCCGGCGTCTTCTTCTCAATGGGAGCCTATTTCGCGGGTGCGCTGGAGATCATCGTCTATGCCGGCGCGATCATGGTGCTGTTCGTCTTTGTCGTGATGATGCTGAACCTGGGCAAACAGACGCAGAAACAGGAGCGCGAGTGGCTCAGCCCCTCACTCTGGATCGGTCCGGGCCTGGTGTCATTGCTGCTGCTGGTGGTGATGGTCTATGCCATCCTGACCGCCAATGACCAGGGTATTGACGGCACGATCATCGACGCTAAAGCGGTCGGTATCAGCCTGTTTGGTCCGTACGTCCTCGCGGTAGAGCTGGCGTCGATGCTGCTGCTGGCTGGTCTGGTCGTGGCCTTCCATATCGGTCGTGAAGAGCGCCAGGGTGAAGTCCTGAGCAACCGTCCTGCTGACGCCGCACAGGCGAAAAAGGAGAGCGCATGATCCCGTTACAACATGGATTGATTCTGGCTGCCGTGCTGTTTGTCCTTGGACTCACGTCGCTGGTTATCCGCCGCAATCTGCTGTTTATGCTGATCGGCCTGGAAATCATGATCAACGCCGCCGCGTTAGCCCTGGTGGTTGCCGGGAGCTATTGGGGTCAGGCCGACGGACAGGTGATGTATATCCTGGCCATCAGCCTGGCAGCAGCGGAAGCCAGTATTGGTCTGGCGCTGCTGCTTCAGCTCTATCGTCGTCGTCAGACGCTGAACATTGATACTGTGAGCGAGATGCGCGGATGAATCTTCTCTATTTAACTGTCTTGTTTCCGCTAATCGGCTTTCTGCTGTTAGCGTTTTCCCGCGGTCGCTGGTCAGAGAACCTGTCGGCCACGATTGGTATGGGATCGGTAGGCCTGGCGGCCCTGACCACAGCGATGATCGGTTTCGACTTCTTCGCTAACGGTCAGCAGGCTTATACCCAGTCGCTCTGGACCTGGATGCATGTCGGCAACTTCGACATGAAGGTGAACCTGGCGCTGGATGGCCTGTCGCTGACGATGCTGTCTGTGGTAACCGGTGTGGGTTTCTTCATTCACATGTTCGCCTCCTGGTACATGCGGGGTGAAGAGGGCTACTCCCGCTTCTTCGCCTACACCAACCTGTTTATCGCCAGCATGGTGGTTCTGGTGCTGGCCGATAACCTGATGCTGATGTATCTGGGCTGGGAAGGGGTAGGGCTCTGCTCCTATCTGCTGATCGGTTTCTACTACAGCAATCCGGAAAATGGCAAAGCGGCGATGAAAGCGTTCATCATCACCCGCGTGGGCGACGTCTTCCTGGCATTCGGCCTGTTCATCCTCTACAACGAGCTGGGCACGCTGAACTTCCGTGAGATGATGGCGCTGGCACCGGCGCACTTTGCCGCAGACAACCATATGCTGCAGTGGGCAACGCTGATGCTGCTGGGTGGCGCGGTCGGTAAATCGGCTCAGCTGCCGTTGCAGACCTGGCTGGCAGACGCCATGGCCGGTCCGACACCGGTTTCAGCACTGATCCACGCCGCGACCATGGTCACCGCGGGCGTCTACCTGATTGCCCGTAGCCACGGTCTTTTCCTGCTGACGCCGGAAGTGCTGCATCTGGTGGGCATTGTCGGGGCGATAACCCTGGTGCTGGCGGGCTTTGCTGCGCTGGTACAGACCGATATCAAACGCGTGCTCGCTTACTCCACCATGAGCCAGATTGGCTACATGTTCCTGGCACTCGGTGTTCAGGCGTGGGATGCGGCGATTTTCCATCTGATGACGCACGCCTTCTTTAAAGCGTTACTGTTCCTCTCCTCTGGTTCGGTCATTCTGGCCTGCCATCATGAGCAGAACATCTTCAAAATGGGCGGCCTGCGTAAAAGTATTCCGCTGGTCTACACCTGCTTCCTGGTGGGTGGCGCGGCCCTGGCGGCCCTGCCGCTGGTCACCGCGGGCTTCTACAGTAAAGATGAGATCCTGTTTGGCGCACTGGCTAACGGTCACATCAATCTGATGGTGGCCGGACTGGTCGGGGCATTCCTGACCTCAATCTATACCTTCCGCATGATCTTTATCGTGTTCCACGGCGAAGAGAAAATTCATGCGCATGCCGGTAAGGGGATTACCCATCATCTGCCGCTGATTGTGCTGCTGCTGCTCTCCACCTTTATTGGTGCGCTGATCACGCCACCGCTGGCGGGTGTCCTGCCAGCCAGTGAGTTCGGCGAAGCGGGCAAAGTGGGACTGGAAATCACCTCAGGCGTTGTCGCGATTGTCGGCATTCTGATCGCTGCCGCGCTGTGGCTGGGCAAACGTGAGCTGGTTACCCGGATTGCAAACAGTGCACCTGGCCGTTTCTTCGGCACCTGGTGGTTTGCCGCCTGGGGCTTCGACTGGCTCTACGATAAAGTGTTCGTCAAACCTTACCTGGGTATTGCGTGGCTGCTGAAGCGCGACCCACTGAATGGCCTGATGAACCTGCCTGCACTGCTGTCACGTATTGCCAACAAAGGCCTGGTCGTCAGTGAGAATGGCTACCTGCGCTGGTACGTTGCGTCAATGAGCGTGGGTGCCGTGCTGGTGCTGGCTCTGCTGCTGGTGATGTAAAGATTGATGAGCGGGGCAGGTTAGTTAATCTGCCCATTGAGAATGTCAAAAATTGTCCTGAGCAAGGGCGTTATCGTTGCAGCCAGTTTGGTTTCCGCCAGCGCGCAGCAACCGCAGCATACTGAAGTATGTGAGGATTGCGAGCACTGCCGGGAAGCAAAATGGCCAGTAAGATAGCCCGAACTAAGACAAAGAAAAGGGAAGTGTGCCGTGTTATTACCTTGGCTAATTATCATACCCTTCGTCGGCGGTCTGATCTGCTGGCTGACCGAGCGCCTCGGCGCGAAGGTGCCACGCTGGATCGCGCTGATCACCATGGGGCTGACGTTGGCGCTTTCACTGCAACTCTGGTTGCAGGGAGGCTATTCACTGACGCAGGCAGCGGGCATTCCGCAGTGGCAGTCAAGTTTCTCCGTTCCGTGGATCCCACGCTTCGGCATCAGCTTCCATTTAGCTATCGATGGTCTGTCGCTGCTGATGGTGGTGCTGACCGGTCTGCTCGGTCTGATGGCGGTGCTCTGTTCCTGGAATGAGATTGAAAAGTATCAGGGCTTCTTCCACCTCAACCTGATGTGGATCCTGGGCGGCGTCATCGGTGTGTTCCTCTCCATCGATATGTTCCTGTTCTTCTTCTTCTGGGAAATGATGCTGGTGCCGATGTACTTCCTCATCGCGCTCTGGGGTCATAAAGCCTCCGACGGCAAAACCCGTATTACCGCTGCAACCAAGTTCTTCATCTACACCCAGGCGTCAGGTCTGGTGATGCTGATTGCGATTCTGGGACTGGTGTTTGTCCACTTCAACGCAACCGGCGTCTGGACGTTCAACTATGAGCAGCTGCTGCAGACGCCGATGACACACGGTGTTGAATATCTGCTGATGCTGGGCTTCTTTATCGCTTTCGCGGTGAAAATGCCGGTGGTGCCGCTGCACGGCTGGCTGCCGGACGCGCACAGTCAGGCGCCGACGGCGGGTTCTGTTGACCTGGCGGGCATCCTGCTGAAAACCGCAGCGTATGGCTTACTGCGTTTCAGCCTGCCGCTGTTCCCGAACGCCTCGGCAGAGTTTGCGCCTGTTGCTATGTGGCTGGGCATCATCGGGATCTTCTACGGTGCCTGGATGGCGTTTTCGCAGACCGACATCAAGCGTCTGATTGCCTATACCTCGATTTCACACATGGGCTTTGTACTGATTGCTATCTACACCGGCAGCCAGCTGGCGCTGCAGGGTGCGGTGATCCAGATGATTGCACATGGTCTCTCGGCTGCCGCGCTCTTCATCCTGTGTGGTCAGCTGTATGAGCGTCTGCATACCCGTGATATGCGTCAGATGGGCGGACTCTGGTCACGCATCAAATGGATTCCGGGCCTGTCGCTGTTCTTTGCTGTCGCCAACCTGGGGATGCCGGGTACCGGTAACTTCGTCGGCGAATTCATGATCCTGACGGGCAGTTTCCAGGTGGTGCCGACGATTATCATCATCTCCACCTTTGGTCTGGTGTTCGCCTCCGTTTACTCGCTGGTCATGATGCAGCGCGCCTACTACGGCGAAGCGAAATCAAAAGATCCGCTGCCAGGCATGTCACCGCGTGAGTTCATGACCATCGGGGTTCTGGTGGTCCTGCTGGTGCTGCTGGGCGTCTATCCACAGCCGATTCTGGATACTTCGCACGCTGCCATGAGCAATATTCAGCAGTGGTTTACCGCTTCAATTTCAACTACAAGGCCGTAATTCGCCATGACAATAACTCCTCACCAATTGATTGCGTTGCTGCCGCTGTTAATCGTCGGATTGACGGTGGTGGTTGTGATGCTGTCCATTGCCTGGCGACGCAACCACTTCGTTAACGCCACGCTAACGGTCGTTGGCCTGAACCTGGCGCTGCTGTCGCTCTATTTTGTCGGTCAGGTCGGCGCAATGGATGTCACGCCGCTGCTGCGTGTCGATGGCTATTCAATGTTCTACACCGCGCTGGTGATGCTGGCGAGTCTGGCGACCTGCACCTTTGCCTATCCGTGGCTGGCCGGTTTCCCGGACAACAAAGATGAGTTCTACCTGCTGGTGCTGATTGCGGCCCTGGGTGGCATCGTGCTGGCCAGTGCCAACCATCTGGCGGCGCTGTTCATCGGGATTGAGCTGCTGTCGCTGCCGCTGTTTGGTCTGATCGGCTATGCGTTCCGCCAGAAACGTTCGCTGGAAGCGGCGCTGAAATACACCATTCTTTCCGCGGCGGCCTCCTCGTTCCTGCTGTTTGGTATCGCGCTGATCTACGCCGACTCCGGTAACCTGAGCTTCGTTGCGCTGGGTCAGAGTCTGACCGACAGCATGATTCAGGAGCCCCTGCTGCTGGTTGGGCTGGGCATGATGATCATCGGTCTGGGCTTCAAACTTTCGCTGGTTCCGTTCCACCTCTGGACGCCTGATGTCTATCAGGGTGCGCCCGCGCCGGTGTCGACCTTCCTGGCAACCGCCAGCAAGATCGCCATCTTCGGTGTCATCATGCGTCTCTTCATGTATGCGCCGGTGACCGACAGCGAGGCCGTTCGCACGGTACTGGGCCTGATCGCCTTCGTATCGATCCTGTTCGGTAACCTGATGGCGATTTCGCAAAGCAACATTAAGCGTCTGCTGGGTTACTCTTCCATCGCCCACCTGGGTTATCTGCTGGTGGCGCTGATTGCGGTGAAAGATCATGAGCTGTCGATGGAAACGTCCGGGGTTTATCTGGCCGGTTACCTGTTCAGCAGCCTGGGCGCGTTTGGTGTGGTCAGTCTGATGTCCAGCCCGTATCGTGGCCCGGATGCGGACTCGCTCTACTCTTACCGTGGCCTGTTCTGGCATCGTCCGATTCTCTCTGCGGTCATGACGGTGATGATGCTGTCGCTGGCGGGTATCCCGATGACGCTGGGCTTTATCGGTAAATTCTACGTCATCGCTTCCGGCGTCAGTGCACACCTGTGGTGGCTGACCGGCGCCGTGGTGGCGGGCAGTGCGATTGGTCTTTACTACTATCTGCGCGTCACGGTCAGTCTTTACCTCAGCCCGCCGGAGCTGCACACCCGTGATACGCCAGCTAACTGGGCGTTTACCGCCGGTGGTGTGGTCGTGCTGATCTCCGCCATTCTGGTGCTGCTGTTAGGGGTCTACCCGCAGCCCCTGATCAGACTGGTAATGATGGCTCAGCCGCTGATGTAAGCGGAATGACGCTCTGATGAATCAGGCCTTCGGGCCTGATTTTTTTTGTCTGCCATTGACCTGTCATCTGTAAACCGCGACGTTATGGCCTCGTGGCTATAACCCATCCGGCCTTCTCAGGAGAAATCATGGATATTTGCTGGCTCGATAAACACCATCGTGAACTCACGCCCGCCGAACTCTACGCGCTGCTGGCGCTGCGCAGTCAGGTCTTTGTGGTGGAGCAGCAGTGCGCCTATCTGGATGTGGATGGCAGAGATTTACAGGCAGAAAACCGGCATCTGCTGGGGATGGCCGGTGACCAGCTGGTGGCCTATGCGCGTCTGCTGTCTCCGGAGAAGGCCTCTGGCCCGGTAAAAATCGGCAGGGTGATCGTGTCCGATCGGGTGCGCGGTGCGCAGCTGGGACGTCGTCTGATGGAGCAGGCGGTCAGCCGTTGTCAGCAGCACTGGCCGGGCCGCGACCTGTTTCTCTCTGCGCAGGCCCATCTGGAGAACTTCTACGGGCAGCATGGTTTTGTGGCGACAGGGGAGGTCTATCTGGAAGATGGGATCCCCCACGTCGATATGCTGAAGGTCGCGCCATAAAAAAGGCGAGGCCGGAGCCTCGCCTGTTGACATCAGCCGACCGTCATCTGGCGGTCATCGACATATTTCCGCTGATCCGGCGCAGGCGGGAAGTATTGATAGAGCCAGGTTTCGCTCAGCGTCTCCTCTTTGGTGCGCAGGAAGAGGCGCATTTCGACCGGCGCGGTCGAGTCGCTGTTCGGATACCAGTCAAACAGAATGCGATAACCCTTCAGCGGATCGACATACAGAATCTCGACCTGTTTCACGCTACCGGATGACACGGTAATGACCGGCTCGATGCCTTTCGGCGCGGCAGCCTGCAAATCACCCCCGATGAAATCGATGGCGAAGCGACGGCACCAGGTTTCCGGGAAGTGTTCGCCAGGCGCCCAGCCTTCCGGGAAACCGCCGATACCGGTGCGGGTGGCGTCAACGCGCGCCAGACCGCTGCGCACCGGCGGCAGACCACTCCAGTAGAGCTTGTAGGAGAAGTTCAGCTCACTGCCCGCTTTGACCGGTTCTGCGGGTTGCCAGAAGCAGACCACGTTATCCAGCGTTTCGCCGGTCGTCGGGATCTCCATCAGGTTAATCGCACCTTTGCCCCATTTGCCGACCGGCTCCACCCACAGGCTCGGACGCTTGTCATACCAGCCAATCACATCCTGATAATCTTTAAAGTCGTGATTAAGCTGGAGCAGGCCAAAGCCACGCGGATTCTCATCTTCGTAGGCGTTGAACTGGAGTCGCTGCGGATTGTTCAGCGGACGGGCAATCCATTCCCCTTTACCGGTCCACATCGCCAGGCGATCGGAGTCATGGATTTGCGGATGGTAGGTGTTGCACATGCGGCGTTCATTCGTGCCGCAGCTGAACATGCTGGTCATGGGCGAGATGCCAATCTGGCGGATCTCTTTGCGGGCAAACAGGTGGTTTTCCACCTCCATCACCACGCGTTTCTCTTCGCAATGGATGATGAACTTGTAGGCACCGGTGACGCTCGCGCCATCCAGCAGGGCATAGCAGGTAAAGGTGGTATCTTCCGCCTTTGGCGTTTCAAACCAGAAGGCCGTGAAATCGGGGAACTCTTCCTGACCGTTGCTGAAGGTGTTGATCGCGACGCCACGTGCCGAGAGGCCGTACTGGTAAGTATCGTCAACCGCACGGAAATAGCTTGCGCCGAGGAAGGAGACGATATCCCGGCGAGCCAGTTCCGGTTTCTTAAAGGCGCGGAAACCGGCAAAGCCCAGGTCGGTTTTACCCTCCAGCTGCTTTGTATCGACCTTCGCATCGTTATAGTTAAACAGTTCAGGACGGAAGTGGATTTCGCGCGCCTCGCGGCTGGCACTGTCAACCGAGAACATGCGGATGCGGCGCTTAAAGCCCATGCCGACGTGGAAGAACTGCACGTCCAGCTGACGGTCGGGCAGGTTGTTCCAGAGCGAGTGATTCGCGTCATACTGAATTTCGTTGTACGCCTGTGGCGTCAGCGTTGCCAGTGTCTCCGGCAGTGCGCCTGGTGCGCCGCCCCAGGGTTGCTTCGCCAGCGCGGCCGCTTTTTTCTTCAATACGTCGAAATCGAAGCGTACTGCGGTTCCGTCAGCAATGCCATCTTCTGCCCAGGCGGATTGCGCAAACAGCGTTGACAGGCCGGTCATGCCGCTGACGGCGGAGAAGGCCATTGACGCTTTCATAAACATTCTTCGATTCATGCCAGAGATCATTCCTTAGCTGTTCGAGGGTGTCGTGACTGTCGTGCAAAATGCACTTTCATGGCCCGATAATCACAGGCAACAGAGGGGTACGACAGCAGGGTAACTGGAAAATTCAGTTCCGTTAAAATTTATCAGATTAATCAAAGAAGCGAAGCGAAATTGCGTCTCTGCCGCTGCGTCTTACGCATCTTTGCACGGGGAAGGGCGCGCTGCCTGACGCTGCCCCGGTTAACAAATGAAAAATCAGGTGATTCCTGGCGCAGGAAATCGGCAGAGCGTCAGATTGTGGCTATAGTTAATGAACTGCTTTGCAATTCACACGGAGGAAACGATGGTAAACCAGACAAATCAATTCGAAACGGGCCTCGATGACGATATTGCGTTACTGACGGAAACGCTGGAAGAAGTACTGAAGGCATCCGGTGATCCGGCTGACCAGAAGTACATTGAGCTTAAAAGCAAAGCCGAACAGGCGCTGCACGATGTGAAATCCCGTGTCAGCCAGGCGTCCGATAGCTACTACTATCGTGCAAAACAGGCCGCTTACCGTGCCGACGATTACGTGCACGAAAAACCCTGGCAGGGTGTTGGCATCGGCGCTACCGCCGGTCTGATCCTGGGGCTGCTGCTGGCGCGTCGTTAATCGCGACGTCCTGACAGTCATCAAACGGCGGGTCTCACCCGCCGTTTTTGTTTTTCCTGAACGTACTGCCCGCCTCCGAAGACCCTCATTTTTCTCTTTCCGGCCTGAAGCGCCCTGTGCTCTCAGTGGGGAATGCGCATTGTGTTTCTCTGATGGAGTTCCTAAAGTAAAGCAAACGTTAAAAAGGAGAATGCGACGTGATCAGAGTAGAGATGCTGTCAACCGGGGATGAGGTGCTGCATGGCCAAATCGTCGATACCAACGCGGCCTGGCTGGCGGATGTGCTATTTCAGCACGGCCTGCCGATGACCAGCCGCACCACGGTCGGGGATTCTCTCGATTCGCTGATCGCGACGCTGCAGGCGCGCAGTCACGAGGCGGATGTGCTGATCGTGAATGGCGGGCTGGGGCCGACCAGTGACGATCTCAGTGCGCTGGCGGCGGCTCAGGCCTGTGGCGTGGAACTGGAGATGCAGCAGGGGTGGCTGGAGCAGATGGAAGCCTGGTTTGCCAGCCGGGGACGGGTGATGGCGGCGAGTAATCGCAAGCAGGCCGAGATCCCGGCCAATGCAGAACTGATTGATAATCCGGTCGGCACCGCCTGTGGCTTTGCCCTGCAGCTCAATCGCTGCTGGATGTTTTTCACGCCCGGCGTTCCCTCTGAGTTTAAAGTCATGGTGGAGCAGCAGATCATTCCGCGCCTGAAGGCGAAGTTTACGCCGCCCGAGCCGCCGGTCTGTCTGCGACTGACAACCTTTGGTCGCGGCGAAAGTGATATCGCCGCCGAACTGGAGTCGCTGCCGCTGCCCGAGGGTGTGGTAATGGGTTATCGCTCCTCCATGCCGATTATCGAGATCAAACTCACCGGCCCGGCAAGTCAGCGTGTGGCGATGGAGCAGGCGTGGCAGCAGGTTCGGCTGCTGCTGGCGGAATGCACCATTTTTGAAGGCACCGAAGGTTTACCGGCCCTGCTGGCCCGTGAACTGACGCAGCGCGGTGCAGCGCTGGCAATCAGTGAGCAGTACACCGCCGGACTGCTCTACTGGCAACTGGCTGCTGCCAGTGTGCCGTTGCGCGGTGCAGACATTCTGCCTTCCCGCCCTGAGACGCTTGAGCAGCAGGTTACCCGCACCGGCCAGCTCGCCGCGCAGCAGCAGGCGGCGCTGGCGCTCTCTGTCGGCAGTCTGGATCAGGAAGAGATAGCGATTGCCCTGCATACTCCGGAAGGCAGTGTCGGACAGCGGGTGAAATTCAGCACCGGCCGTCATAACCTGGAGACGCGGCAGAAGGTGGTGGCAATGATGGCGATGAACATGCTGCGCCGCTGGTTGCACGGCAGCGAAGTCAGCACCGGTCACGGCTGGATTGATGTGCTTGAAACTATCAGACAGTGAGAACAGGGAAAATAAAACGGGCGCCTGAGGCGCCCGTCTGGATCAGACTACGGATTCAACCCATACAGGGTTAGTCTGACAGCAATAAATAGGCTTAAAGCGCAGGGAACACGGGCAGAGGAGGAAAGCGTCCCGCGCCATGGACGGCGCGGGCCGAGCTGTCAGGGATGACGCTTTTTGCGTCTTTCCGATCTGACCGTGTTCCCTGAGCTGACGCGATCTCAAAGCAAATCAAGTCAGACTTTTTTCGTCTCAGTTACAACTCAAGCTCAATCTCGCCTTTGGCTTTACAGCAGCAGGGCAGGATCTCATCCTGCTGCACAAAGGCCAGCGGCTTCTGCGGGTAGTGCACTTCACCCTTCAGCAGCCGCATCCGGCAGGAGCCGCAGTAACCTTCGCGGCACTGGAACTCCACGCAGAGATTGTTGGCTTCCAGCAGCGTCAGCAGATTCGTGTGCTCGTCCGTGCATTCCAGCCGGGTGCCGGAGCTGCGCAGAATAACAACGTCGCGGCTCATGATTACAGCTGGAAGTCGTCGAAGTCGTTAGCGCCCACTTCAGAGTCAATCTGACCCACCAGATAGGAGCTCACTTCCACTTCCTGCGGCGCAACCTGAACGTTGTCAGACACCAGCCAGGAGTTGATCCACGGAATCGGATTTGACCGCGTCTGGAACGGCAAATCAAGGCCCACCGCCTGCATACGGATATTGGTGATGTACTCAATGTACTGGCAGAGAATATCTTTGTTCAGGCCGATCATTGAGCCGCCGCTGAACAGATAGTCTGCCCACTCTTTCTCCTGCTCGGCGGCCTTCTTAAACAGCTCGAAGCACTCATCACGGCACTCTGCCGCAATCTCTTTCATCTCCGGATCGTCTTCACCGCTGCGCAGCAGGTTCAGCATGTGCTGGGTGCCGGTCAGGTGCAGCGCTTCATCGCGGGCGATCAGCTTGATGATTTTGGCGTTGCCTTCCATCAGTTCACGCTCTGCGAAGGCGAATGAACAGGCGAAGCTGACATAGAAGCGGATGGCTTCCAGCGCATTGACGCTCATCAGACAGATATAAAGCTGCTTCTTCAGGGCGCGCAGGCTGACGACAACCGTTTTGCCGTTGACCTGATGCGTGCCTTCGCCCAGCTGATGCCAGTAGTTGGTCATCTCAATCAGATCGTCGTAATAGCGTGAGATATCCTGAGCGCGCGCCAGAATCTGCTCGTTGGTGACGATATCGTCAAACACCAGCGCCGGATCGTTCACGATGTTACGGATAATGTGGGTGTAAGAACGGGAGTGAATCGTCTCAGAGAAGGCCCAGGTTTCGATCCAGGTTTCCAGCTCAGGGATCGAGATCAGTGGCAGCAGCGCGACGTTCGGGCTGCGGCCCTGAATCGAATCCAGCAGCGTCTGATACTTCAGGTTGCTGATGAAGATATGCTTTTCATGTTCTGGCAGCGCCTGATAGTCGATACGGTCGCGGGACACGTCGACCTCTTCGGGACGCCAGAAGAAAGAGAGCTGCTTTTCGATCAGCTTTTCAAAAATGTCATATTTCTGCTGGTCGAAGCGCGCCACGTTGACCGACTGACCGAAAAACATCGGCTCTTTCAGCTGATCATTTTTGTTCTGTGAGAAGGTGGAGTAAGCCATAAAAGTTGTCCAAAAAAAGAGGAAGCGAAGTGGCCTCGTGAAATGAATGAGGCGGGAGAATCTCCCGCCTGGCCATTAGATTTTACAGGCGCCGCTCTCGCAGCCATCATCCTGGATAGAAGGTGCCAGGTCATCCTGAGCATCTTCCGCACCGTCACGGGTGTTCTGATAGTAGAGCGTTTTCACGCCGAACTTGTACGCCGTCAGCAGATCTTTCAGCAGTTGCTTCATCGGCACTTTACCGTTGGCAAAGCGGGATGGATCATAGTTGGTGTTAGACGAAATCGCCTGGTCGATGAATTTCTGCATCAGACCCACCAGCTGCAGATAGCCATCGTTGTTCGGCATTTCCCACAGCAGCTCATACTGATCTTTCAGGCGCTCATACTCCGGCACCACCTGACGCAGGATGCCATCTTTCGACGCTTTGATGCTGATGTGACCGCGTGGCGGCTCAATGCCGTTGGTGGCATTAGAGATCTGCGACGATGTCTCAGACGGCATCAGCGCTGACAGCGTCGAGTTGCGCAGGCCGTGAGTTTTGATCTCTTCACGCAGGCTTTCCCAGTCGAGATGCAGCGGTTCGTTGCTGATCGCGTCCAGATCTTTTTTGTAGGTGTCGATAGGCAGGATGCCCTGCGCATAGGTGGTTTCGTTGAACCACGGGCAGGCACCTTGCTCTTTCGCCAGCGCGTTTGAGGCTTTCAGCAGGTAATACTGAATGGCTTCAAAGGTCTTGTGCGTCAGGCCATTGGCGCTGCCGTCGGAGTAGCGCACACCGTGCTTCGCCAGGTAGTAAGCGTAGTTGATCACGCCGATACCCAGGGTACGACGACCCATCGCGCCACGCTTCGCTGCCGGGATGGGGTAATCCTGATAGTCGAGCAGGGCGTCAAGCGCACGCACCGCCAGGGTCGCGAGCTCTTCCAGATCGTCGAGGCTGTCAATGGCACCCAGGTTGAACGCAGAGAGCGTACACAGGGCGATCTCACCGTTTTCGTCGTTCACATCTTCCAGCGGCTTGGTCGGCAGCGCGATCTCCAGGCAGAGGTTAGACTGGCGAACCGGCGCGATGCTGGCGTCAAACGGGCTGTGGGTGTTGCAGTGGTCGACGTTCTGAATGTAGATACGGCCGGTTGAGGCGCGTTCCTGCATCATCAGAGAGAAGAGATCGACCGCTTTGACACGCTGTTTGCGGATGCTCTGATCCTGCTCATATTTGGTGTAAAGGCGCTCAAACTCATCCTGATCGGCGAAGAAGGCGTCATACAGACCCGGGACATCTGACGGGCTGAACAGGGTAATCTCTTCCCCTTTCAGCAGGCGCTGGTACATCATTTTGTTGAGCTGCACGCCATAGTCCATGTGGCGCACGCGGTTGCCTTCAACACCACGGTTGTTTTTCAGCACCAGCAGACTTTCGATTTCCAGGTGCCACATCGGGTAGAACAGCGTGGCGGCACCGCCGCGAACGCCGCCCTGAGAACAGGACTTCACCGCAGTCTGGAAATGTTTGTAGAACGGGATACAGCCGGTGTGGAACGCTTCACCGCCGCGGATCGGGCTGCCCAGCGCACGGATGCGACCGGCGTTGATGCCGATACCGGCACGCTGAGAGACATATTTCACGATCGCGCTGGAGGTGGCGTTGATTGAGTCCAGGCTGTCGCCGCACTCGATCAGGACACAGGAGCTGAACTGACGCGTCGGGGTACGCACGCCCGACATGATAGGTGTCGGCAGGGAGATCTTAAAGGTCGAAACCGCATCATAGAAACGTCTGATGTAATCCATGCGGGTGTCGCGCGGATAGCCAGAGAAGAGGCAGGCGGCGACCAGGATGTAGAGGAACTGCGCGCTCTCGTAGATTTCACCGGAGACGCGGTTCTGCACCAGATATTTGCCTTCCAGCTGCTTTACGGCAGCATAGGAGAAGTTCATGTCGCGCCAGTGGTCGAGGAACTCGTCCATCTGCGCAAACTCTTCCGGGCTGTAATCTTCCAGCAGGTGGCGGTCATATTTGCCGAGGTCCACCATTTTGACGACCTGGTCATAGAGCTTTGGTGGCTCAAACTGACCATACGCCTTTTTGCGCAGGTGGAAGATTGCCAGGCGGGCAGCCAGGTACTGATAGTCAGGGGCATCGCGAGAGATGAGGTCTGCTGCGGCCTTGATGATGGTCTCATGAATGTCAGAGGTCCTGATGCCATCATAGAACTGAATATGGGAACGCAGCTCCACCTGTGACACTGAGACGTTGTTCAGCCCTTCAGCTGCCCAGTCCAGCACACGGTGAATTTTGTCGAGATCAATGCGCTCCTGGCGGCCATCGCGTTTAGTAACGAGCAGACTCTGGTTCATGTCGCGTTTTTACCTTTGCGTGAGTATCCAAAAATTAAAAGAAATCCCGGTTTATACACAGCATATTCATTGTGAATAATATGTGGATAAACACAACATCTAGGGGGTTATGGGAAAACCTGCAACTACATGGAGGCATATTTTAGTATTTTGCGGCGGGTTAACAAGAGCAAAAAATGATGACGGGAGGGGTTGTAATTCTGGCGAAAATTCTTAGCCCACGCCTTATAAGGCCTGACACCCTGTCAACCCGATCACACTTTTTTTTGTTAATTTGATCGGACGCGTATTTCTTATTCAATCCTCAGATGTGCGCAGAAAAAGGGATGAAAATTGCGCAAAAGCCGCTAGCGCTCTGCGGCTCTGGCAGAAAAGGCGGGCGGGCAGGTGAAATCTGTCAGGGCCAGCCTGAGCTAAGTGACTGGCAGATATCAGAATGGCGTGGTGGTCTGAGCGGGGAGAAGGCCCGCCGGAGAAAGAGGCGGGCCGGAGACTTAGCGGGCGCGGTGGGTGTGCACCATATAATTGACGTCGGTGCCGGGTGCCAGTTTGAAGCGGTTGGTCACCGGGTTGTAGTGCAGGCCAATGATGTGACGTTCACGCAGAGTGGTTTCATCGACCCAGCCGAGCAGCTCAGAGGGACGGATAAACTTTTTCACGTCATGGGTGCCGCGTGGCACCATGCGCAGCACATATTCTGCGCCGAACACCGCCAGCAGCCAGGCTTTGGGATTGCGATTCAGCGTGGAGAAGAAGACCTCGCCGCCCGGCTTAACCAGCTGCGCACAGGCGTGCACCACCGAGCGCGGGTCCGGAACGTGCTCCAGCATCTCCATGCAGGTCACCACATCATATTTTCCGGCGTTCTCTTCCGCATGCGCTTCTACGGTCTGCTGCACGTAGTCCAGCGTGACGCCGCTCTCAAGGGCATGCAGACGTGCGACCGCCAGAGGTTCCGCTCCCATGTCCAGCCCGGTCACTACCGCACCTTCGCGCGCCATGCTCTCGGCTAAAATGCCGCCGCCGCAGCCGACGTCGAGCACGGTTTTACCAAACAAACCGTTGCTGTGCTCCGCGATATAGCCCAGTCGCAGCGGGTTAATGCGGTGCAACGGTTTAAATTCACCCTCCAGATCCCACCAGCGCGAGGCAACGGCCTCAAACTTGGCAATTTCCTGTGCATCGACGTTCTGCTGATGATTCTGCGGTTGTGCATTCATTGAATCGTAACTCCTGACAAAATGTCCCCACAGTATAAACGCTTAACCGCCGATGGCACACCTTTCAGGCACAAGGAAAAGCGGGTGAAATCGGTGGTTAACGTTCACCAGAGCATTGCAGTGTGATATACTTTCGCACCTTTAAAATCCGGGATTAAGTAGAGGGATAGCGGCTCCATGAGCGACCTTGCGAGAGAAATTACACCGGTCAATATCGAAGAAGAATTAAAGACTTCTTACCTCGATTACGCCATGTCGGTCATCGTTGGCCGAGCTTTACCCGATGTGCGTGACGGCCTGAAGCCGGTGCATCGTCGCGTACTTTTTGCGATGAGCGAACTGGGTAACGACTGGAACAAACCCTATAAAAAATCTGCCCGCGTCGTCGGTGACGTTATCGGTAAATATCACCCGCATGGTGATTCCGCCGTTTACGACACCATTGTACGTATGGCCCAGCCTTTCTCCCTGCGTTACATGCTGGTGGACGGACAAGGCAACTTCGGTTCCATCGATGGCGACTCCGCCGCGGCGATGCGTTATACCGAAGTCCGCATGTCAAAAATCGCCCACGATCTGTTAGCTGACCTGGAAAAAGAGACCGTCGATTTTGTGCCGAACTATGACGGCACAGAGCAGATCCCTGAAGTTCTGCCGACCAAAATCCCTAACCTGCTGGTTAACGGTTCCTCCGGTATCGCCGTGGGGATGGCAACCAATATTCCGCCGCATAACCTGCGCGAAGTGATTAACGGCTGCCTGGCCTACATTGAAGATGAGAACATCAGCATTGAAGGGCTGATGGAGCACATTCCGGGACCTGACTTCCCGACCGCCGCCATCATCAACGGCCGCCGTGGCATTGAAGAAGCGTACCGCACCGGACGCGGTAAGATTTATATTCGTGCGCGTGGCGAAGTGGAAGCGGATGCCAAAACGGGCCGCGAGACCATCGTCATTCACGAGCTGCCTTATCAGGTCAACAAAGCCCGCCTGATCGAGAAGATTGCAGAGCTGGTGAAAGAGAAGCGTGTCGAAGGCATCAGCGCGCTGCGCGATGAGTCTGACAAAGACGGCATGCGCATCGTGATCGAGATTAAGCGTGATGCGGTCGGCGAAGTGGTGCTGAATAATCTCTATTCACTGACTCAGTTGCAGACTTCGTTTGGTATCAACATGGTTGCCCTGCATCAGGGTCAGCCGAAGATTATGGCGCTGAAGGAGATTCTGGAAGCCTTTGTTCGCCATCGTCGTGAAGTGGTGACGCGCCGTACCATTTTTGAACTGCGTAAAGCCCGTGACCGTGCGCATATCCTTGAAGGTCTGGCGATTGCGCTGGCGAATATCGATCCGATCATCGAGCTGATCCGCCGTGCGCCAACGCCGGCAGAAGCAAAAGCGGGTCTGATTTCGCAGGCGTGGGATCTCGGTAACGTGTCAGCGATGCTGGAGCGTGCCGGTGATGACGCCGCCCGTCCGGAGTGGCTGGAGCCGCAGTTTGGCATCCGCGACGGTCAGTACTACCTGACCGAGCAGCAGGCTCAGGCGATTCTGGATCTGCGTCTGCAGAAACTGACCGGCCTTGAGCACGAGAAGCTGCTGGATGAGTATAAAGCGCTGCTGGATCAGATCGCCGGGTTGCTGCTGATTCTGTCGAGCGCTGAGCGTCTGATGGAAGTGATCCGCGAAGAGCTGGAGCTGATGCGCGATCAGTTTGGTGACGATCGTCGCACCGAGATTACCGCGAACAGCGCGGACATCAACATCGAAGACCTGATCAATCAGGAAGACGTGGTGGTGACGTTGTCGCATCAGGGCTATGTGAAGTATCAGCCGCTGAGTGACTACGAAGCGCAGCGTCGTGGTGGTAAAGGCAAGTCAGCGGCACGCATCAAGGAAGAGGACTTCATTGATCGTCTGCTGGTAGCCAATACCCACGATACGATTCTCTGCTTCTCCAGCCGTGGCCGTCTCTACTGGATGAAGGTTTATCAGCTGCCGGAAGCGAGCCGTGGTGCGCGTGGACGTCCAATCGTCAACCTGCTGCCGCTGGAAGCGAACGAGCGTATTACGGCGATTCTGCCGGTTCGCGAGTATACCGAAGGCTTCAATATCTTTATGGCGACCGCGCTGGGCACCGTGAAGAAGACCGCGCTGAAAGAGTTCAGCCGTCCGCGCAGCGCCGGCATTATTGCCGTGAATCTGCGTGACGACGATGAGCTGATCGGTGTGGCGCTGACCAACGGTAATGACGAAGCGATGCTGTTCTCCGCCGCCGGTAAAGTGGTGCGCTTCGCCGAGAGCGCTGTGCGTGCCATGGGCCGAACCGCATCAGGTGTTCGCGGTATCAAGCTGGCTGAAGGCGATCGCGTAGTTTCTCTGATTGTGCCGCGTGAAGAGGGTGCGATTCTTACCGTGACGCAGAATGGTTACGGCAAGCGTACCGCCAACAGCGAATACCCGACCAAGTCGCGTGCGACGCAGGGTGTGATTTCAATCAAGGTGACCGATCGTAACGGTCCGGTGATTGGCGCTGTTCAGGTGGTGGATAGCGATCAGATTATGATGATCACCGATGCCGGTACGCTGGTGCGTACCCGCGTTTCAGAAGTCAGCGTCGTGGGTCGTAATACCCAGGGTGTGATTCTGATCCGCACCGCAGAGGATGAGAATGTGGTCGGATTGCAGCGTGTCGCCGAGCCGGTTGAAGAGGAAGAGCTGGATTCAATCGACGGCAGCGTGGCGGAAGGCGAGGATGATATCGCGCCTGAAGCGGATTCTGACGATGAAGAGATTGCACCGGAAGCGGAAGACGAAGACGACGCGGCTGAAGACGACGAGTAAGTTGTCTGGCATAAGCTGAGGTTCGTTGCAGAAACGGCAGGTCAGGGGAAACCCGGCCTGCCGTTTTTTTATGCGGTGTGCAAGGTAGCCTGTGGCGGCGATGAGGCCGCTGCGATCGAAAGGCCCGTCATGCCCGACCGCAAAGGGTTCCCGCATCCCTGCGGATCGGCCACGCCATCCCTGGCGTGGACGCTTTGCTCTTCGGGCATGGCAGGCCTTTCTCGCCGGATAGGGTGTCGCTTCAGGCGGGTGAGTGCGCGGGCGGGAGGATGCGGATTCTTGTGGGTGTGGCGGTGAGGCCGCTGCGATCGAAAGGCTTTTCTCGGCGGGGTATGGTGTCGCTTCAGGCCGTTGCGATCGAAAGGCCCGCCATGCCCGATCGCAAAGGATTCCCGCATCCCAGCGGATCGGCCACGCCATCCCTGGCGTGGACGCTTTGCTCTTCGGGCATGGCAGGCCTTTCTCGCCGGGATAAGGTGTCGCTTCAGGCGGGTGAGTGCGCGGACTGGAGGATGCGGATTCTTGTGGGTGTGGCGGTGAGGCCGCTGCGATCGAAAGGCCTTTCTCGCCGGGATAGGGTGTCGCTTCAGCTCTTTCTCGCCGGGATAGGGTGTTGCTTCAGCTCTTTCTGGCTGGAAAACGGTTTCGCTTCAGGCGGGGGATGGGGGACGTCAGGCGTGACGGCAAAAGCTGTCCGAAAAGCGTCCCAAACTGCCTGCCGGGCCTTCCGCTGGCTGGCTTTTTTCGCCCGATGAAGCTAGTGTATGGGCAATAAAAATTGATGATGCGACTAACCTTGCCAACTGCGAGTTCCCTTTGAAATATCCTGTCTCTTTCCGCACTACGCTTCGCATCTCGCGCTATCTTTTCCGCGCGCTGGCGCTGCTAATCTGGACGCTGGGCGCTGTTCTTACCGCGTTTTACATCATCAGCGTGCTGCACAATAAAGAGACGCAGGTTCGTCAGGAGTTTGCCAGCAATTACGGCACGATACAGTGGTATGTGCGGCACTCCGCCGACATGATGCGGGAGCTGAAATATATCACGGAGAACCGGCTGACGAATGCCAGCAACGGCATGGATGCGCTGACCGGCATGATCCCGGGTAAAACGACCCAGCCGCAGTTTACGCCGCTATTTTCAGATGGCGACTGCACCGCCATGAGCAACACCTGGCGCAACTCGCTCGACTCCCTCAGTTATTACATCAACTACTGGAAAAGCAACTTCGCCTCCTCGTATGAGCTGAACCGGGTGTTCTTTATCGGAGGGGAAAGCCAGTGTCTGGCCGACTTCACGATTGGCAGCAGCACCGCCGATCGGGAGCGCAGCCTGAAATCGCTGCGTGAGAATGTGCTGCGCTACCGTAACAGCAACGAAGAAGAGCGCCGCAACCCGATGTACTGGATCAACAGCAGTGCTCAGCCGGGTGTCGGCACCTTCTACATGGTGGTGCCGGTCTACGTGGCCAACAAGTTGCAGGCGCTGCTGGGTGTCGAACAGAATATCCGCCTGGATGAGTTTATTCAGCCGGGCAGTCTGCCAATCATCGCCTCGATTACCGACGAAAATTATCGTCCACTGCTCAATTCGCGCCGGGGCGGGCTGGGCTTCTCGCTCGACAGTCTGCCCGATGACAAAACCTGGTTCGGTTATCTGAATGGTTATCGTCAGCTGGTGCTGAAAAAGCCGCTGCCGCCTTCCGATCTCAACGTGGTGTGGTCGATACCCACCGACGTGATGATGGATCAGCTGAAGCTGATGATCATTAATGCGCTGCTGCTCAATGTGTTCAGCGCCATCATTCTGTTTACGCTCGCCTGGCTGTTTGAGCGCCGGATGTTCCTGCCCGCCGAGGAGAATGCGCACCGGCTGGAGGAGCATGAGCAGTTCAACCGTAAGATTGTGGCCTCGGCGCCGGTGGGGATCTGTATTTTACGCACCAGCGACGGCACCAATATTCTGAGTAACGAGCTGGCGCACAATTACCTGACCCTGCTGACCCAGGAAGATCGCCTGCGGCTGAATGAGATTATCGGCGGCCAGCAGGTTAATTTCGTCGATGTGCTCACCGGCAGCAACACCAACCTGCAAATCAGCTTTGTCCATTCGCGCTATCGCAATGAAAACGTGGCGATTTGTGTACTGGTGGACGTGTCGGCCCGTGTTCGCATGGAGCAGTCGCTGCAGGAGATGGCCCATGCGGCAGAGCAGGCGAGCCAGTCGAAGTCGATGTTCCTTGCCACCGTCAGCCATGAGCTGCGCACGCCGCTCTATGGGATTATCGGTAACCTCGATCTGCTGCAGACCCGGCAACTGCCCAGCGGGATCGACTCGCTGGTGACGGCGATGAACAACTCCTCCAGCCTGCTGCTGAAAATCATCAGCGATATCCTCGACTTCTCTAAAATCGAGTCAGAGCAGCTGAAGATCGAGCCGCGTCCGTTTGCACCGCGTGAAATCGTGACCCACATCGTCGGCAACTATCTGTCGCTGGTGGTGAAGAAGCGACTGACGCTCTACTGCTTTATCGAACATGACGTTCCGCAGGTGCTGGATGGCGATCCGCTGCGTCTGCAACAGGTGATCTCCAACCTGCTGAACAACGCCATTAAGTTCACCCACACCGGCTGTATTATCCTGCACGCCTATGTCTCGCAGGGCTATCTGGCTTTCCGGGTGCGCGATACCGGGGTCGGGATTCCGGCGAAAGAGCTGCCGCGCCTGTTTGATCCCTTCTTCCAGGTCGGGAATGGCGTGCAGCGTAATTTCCAGGGCACCGGGCTGGGACTGGCGATCTGTGAAAAGCTGATCAATATGATGGACGGCGACATTGAGGTCGACTCAGAGCCGGGCATGGGCAGTCAGTTCATTGTGCGTATTCCCGTCTACAAAGGGCAGAAGCCGTCGCTGATGCTGCTGGAGGATTTGCAGGAGAAGAAAATCTGGCTGGCGATGCGCAATGATTACCTGGCGGCGTTTATCACGCGTCAGATGCAGCAGCAGGGGATTCAGGTTGCGGATTATAACGGCAAACCGGGCCCCGACGATGTGGTGATGACCGATTACGAGCTGGAGCTCGATCTACCGCTGCGGGCGCTGGTCACATTTGATGGATCGCATGTGGATATGCCGCGTGAACGTCAGCCTGGACGCTGGGTTCACTCGACCGCCACACTGCATGAAGTACCGGCGCTGCTGGCGCGTATCTATCGCATCTCGCTCGGCCACGACGCGGCAGATGCGCTGCTGCTGGCTGGCCCGGTGGAAGAGAAGATTCACAACGATGACATCATGGTTCTGATCGTCGATGACCATCCGATTAACCGTATGCTGCTTTCAGAACAGCTCGGCACGCTGGGGTATCAGGTGAAAACCGCCCAGGATGGCGTCGATGCGCTTAACGTGCTGAGCCGCAATGAGATCGACATCGTACTGACCGACGTGAACATGCCTAACATGGATGGGTATCGCCTGACGCAGCGGTTGCGTCAGCTGGGGCATCTCTTCCCGGTCATTGGCGTCACGGCAAATGCGCTGGCCGAAGAGAAGCAACGTTGTATGGACGCGGGCATGGATAACTGCCTGTCGAAACCGGTGACGTTAGATGTGCTGAAAAGCACGCTGGCAATCTATGCTGAGCGGGTGCGTAAAACGCGCATGAAGTAGGGCAGAGGGGAGGCGGTGCAGGCTGCACCGCCTCAGCGATCGATTAGTCTCTTTCGACCTGAGTCTGGCTGACAGAGGAGAGGTAGTTCAGCAGGGCAATATCGTTATCCACGCCCAGTTTCATCATCGCTGATTTCTTCTGGCTGCTGATGGTTTTGATACTGCGGTTCAGTTTCTTGGCAATTTCTGTCACCAGGAAACCTTCTGCGAACAGACGCAGCACTTCGCTCTCTTTCGGTGACAGGCGCTTGTCGCCGTAACCGCCCGCGCTGATTTTCTCCAGCAGTTTCGCCACGCTTTCCGGCGTATATTTCTTGCCTTTCTGCAGGGCTGCCAGCGCTTTTGGCAGGTCGGTTGGCGCGCCCTGTTTCAGCACGATGCCTTCGATGTCGAGATCAAGCACAGAGCTCAGGATCGCCGGGTTATTGTTCATCGTCAGAACAATAATGGAGAGATCCGGATAGTGGCGTTTGATGTATTTAATCAGCGTGATGCCGTCGCCATACTTCTCACCAGGCATGGAGAGGTCGGTGATCAGGACGTTAGCATCCAGCTTGGACAGATTGTTGATCAGTGCTGTTGAGTCTTCGAACTCACCTACAACGTTGACCCATTCAATTTGTTCCAGAGACTTTCGGATACCGAAAAGGACAATTGGATGGTCATCGGCAATAATTACATTTAAGTTATTCATCTTATTGGTTACCTTGCTGCAGCAGTTGATTGACGTAAGCGTCAATATCACTGGTGGTATTTGTAATGTTTGAATCGTCACACGCTTTAATGTGGTGTTCTAACTCTTCACAAAGCTGTTTGCCGGGAGACAGGTTGAGCATGGCAAACACGCCCTTCAGGCGATGCGCTGTCTGAGCAAGCGAGTCGTAGTCCTTTTCTGCTGACTCAGTATACAGTCTCTTCACATCAACCGGTACTGTCTCGGTAAACAGCTGGAAATAGCCGCCGCTCATCAGTGGCGTGGCTGTGTCGTCTTCCCTGTCATTATCCATCACATCATGCGACAGTTGCTTCTCAATCAGGGCCAGCAATGCATCCAGCAGCGCATTACTGAGATTGAAATTGACCCGATACTGCTGGTCGTTCAGTGCATGATGACCGAGTTCATCTTCCGCCAGCAGCAGTGCCCAGCCGCTCAGCTTCGACGGATCGTCGGTTACCAGCACGTCGTGATCCTGTCCGGAAATACGCTCGTCCGGAGTGAGACAGCGCGCTCCCCAGTTTTCCAGATGGCGGCAGACGATTTTATGGACGTCCTCCACGGTGATCTCCACCAGGGCGGTGACCCCATCCAGAATTTTTTCCTCTTCTTCTTCCTGCTTCTGCTCCAGTGCCATCGGCAGCTGCATATTATAGCGGGTGCCGATATCCGCTTTCGCGACGATATCCAGACTGCCCCCCATCTGCTTGCAAAGCTGTTTACAGAGGAAGAAGGCCATGCCTGACGCCTGACCATATCGATCCTGGCTGGTGTCGCCCAGGAACGGGAAATCGACATTCGCCAGCTCATCCACGGTCAGGCCCGCGCCGGTATCAACCAGTTCGATGATGAGTCTATCGGCCTGTTTATTCGCAACCTTAACTTCCAGGGTAATTTTTCCCCAGCGGGTGGTGGTCAGCGCATAGTGCATCAGGGTGGTCAGCACCTTACGCAAGGCGCGACGGTCGCCAAAGCGCATCTCATCATTGGCCAGATGGTTATTGACCACCAGTGACAACCCTTTGCGACGCATCAGCGGCAGGCTTTCCAGTGCGATCTCATCCAGCAGTTCCTGCAGGTTGAAGATGGTGGCATCCGGTGACCAGTCGTGCGCCTCCAGCCGGTTCAGCAGCACGATATCATCCACCAGCCGCGCCAGCCCCTGGCTCTCATCAAGCAGGTCGAGTACGGATTCATCGGCATCCCGCTGGCTGAGCTGCACCAGCTGCGCCACGATCTTCTCCAGCGGCTGATTCAGCGCATGGCCAAGATTGTGCAGCAGCTGCTGACGCATCTGATGGTTGCGATCCAGAACCTGCTGCGCTTTCTGCAGCTTCTTGTTCACCAGCAGTTCGCGATCCTGGTCACGCATCATAAACAGCTGGGTATGGGGTGAGAGCACGCTACGGGCGTGGCGGATCTCATACACTTCGTTATTGATGGTAGCCTGCAGAACGCCCTGATGCTGGTCGGACATATTAATAATCTTCTGCAGATTGAGGTGCGGCAGAAGATGCTCTGCAATCTTGTTGCTCAGCAGGGTGCGGTTGCTGGCAAAGTCATAGACCAGCAGGCCCACCGGCAGGCTGCCCACAATCTCTTCATTCAGTACCCGAAGCGAGTCGAGTTCTGCGCTCTGGTTCTCACTGGGGCGCAGGGACTGCTGACGCAGCAGCATCACACCGCCCAGCGACAGCAGGAACAGCAGCAGGTTGATCAGCAGCGGCCAGAGCAGGTTGTGCAGTGTGTCGACGATCAGGCGGGTAATCGGCACCTGATAGACCAGCTGCAGCGGGGTGCTGGGCAGCGTGGCAGCAATCTCGACGTTCGGGTTAACCAGCGAGATGTGCGTATTTTCCACCTCCTGCTGTTCACTGCTGGCAGAGGGCAGTGAGCTGTCCTGGCGCAGCTGGAAATTCTCCAGCGGCATATTCTGCGGCACCAGATCGTTCACCGGCAGATCAAAGGCGACCACGGTGGCCAGGTGGCCCGGCTGATTAAAGGTGGTGCGCAGCGTGAAGTAGTGATCGTTCTGGAAGGCGAGGTGACGCAGGGGCGAGAAGCTCTCACGCTCGTCCAGCGCGTTCGCCTGCTGCAGCATTTCAGCGCGACGGCTGTCCACCATTGAACTGATGGCGCTCTCTTTGTAGCGCGTCGCCATATCCTTCAGCGGCAGCGTGGAGATCATGATCAGGCTATTGTCCTGACCATTTAAAAAGTACATCGACCAGGTCGGGTTCTCCGCGCCCCAGAGCGTATCCAGATAGTTGGACATCCGCATGGTCATATCCAGCGTGCTGCTGTCATGCGATCCGAAGATCAGCGCTTCGGTCTTGCGGCGGGTTTTTTCCAGATAGTAGACGTCAGGACGCAGGCGCGTCTCCTGCAGGCTGCTGCCCGGAGGCGTTCCTGCCGCACTGGTGGAGAGGTTTTCATAGATCTGCCAGGTGGCAAAGCGATAGGCGTCGATACGCTTCTGAACGTCGCGGGCCAGATCGTCCATGGCATAGCGTTTTCCGGTGAGCCAGGCATTCACGGAGTTCTGCACCATAAAGCCCAGCGCCAGCAGGAGCACCAGATTGAAAACCACAAAAAAGCGGGTGACATTGCCGGATGTCAGTGGAAACTTATACAACATAGCGTGTCAGGTACCTGAATTATCGCGCAACTCTTCGCGCACTGGCGGCTACCACTAACAGCAGCAGGGCGATCACTAAAAACGCGCCGCTGAGGCTGATCCATTGCGAAATGAATCCGATTAAAGCCGGACCTGAGAGAATACCCGCATATCCCAGCGTTGTCATGGCAGAAATCGCCAGGTTCGCGGGCATATCCTGTTGATTCCCGGCAGCATTGAACAACATCGGCACCGTATTGGATAAACCAAAGCCGACCAGCAGGAAAGCCAGCAGGGCGATCTCCGGCCACGGCAGCCACACCGCCAGCGTCATGCCCGCTGCGGCGGTCAGCGCCCCGGTTATCATGACCGGATAGCGACCAAAGCGCTGGATGATTTTATCGCCGCTGAACCGCCCCAGCGTCATTGCCACGGAGAAGGTGGCATAGCCGAGGCCGGCATAGGCCGTTGACATCGCCGGGTTCTGCAGCAGCAGCAGCGCGCCCCAGTCGAGCACCGCGCCCTCTGCCAGAAAGAGAATAAAGCAGAGCAGGCCGAGAAACGCCACCCAGCCACGCGGTATCACCAGCCAGGGCTGGTCGGGCTGATGGAGACGCTCATTCATTAATACCGGGATGCGCCACAGTAACAGCAGCAGCATCACGGCCATCACCACCAGCGTGGCGGCCAGCGGTGAGAACGACTGGCTCAGCAGCAGGCTGACCGTCCCCGCACCCAGAATGCCGCCAAGGCTGAAGAAGCCATGAAAGCCGGACATCATCGGCTGACCCGCCGCCTGTTCAACCTGAACCGCCTGATAATTCATGGCGACATCCAGCATGCCCAGCCCGGCACCAAACAGCATCAGCGCGGCCGCCATCAGCAGATGCGAGTCCGCCGTGGCCAGCAGCGGCATCATGACCAGCACCAACAGAGTGGAGAAACACATCACCCGACGGCAGCCAAAGCGCGCAACCAGCGTGCCGGTGACCGGCATCGCCGCCAGTGAACCGATGCCGAGACAGAGCAGCAACGCACCCAGTGAGGCGCCGCTCAGCTGCAGACGATCACGGGCAAACGGCACCAGCGGTGCCCAGGCTGACATGCCTAACCCGTTGATCAGGAAGATGGTGCGGGTGCCCCAGTTCAGGCGGCTCTGCTGTTGATGTTGTTGTGCAGCGTCCAGTGCGGTCATAGGTCAGATTCATCAGTGATAAAGGGAAAAAGTGTAGCACCGGCCGGCAATCTGTGGCCGTCGCGCCTCTTATCAGCAGGGGTGCAGCACCCTCATCAATATGACAAAACCGGGAGTTTACCGATTTTTAATGCGCTGCGGATTTTTTCCAGAACTTTCCTGGCAGGACGGGACGCCGCGCAAGTCGACTTAACTCAAATTTCAGTGCCGTTTTCAACGGGTTGTCTGCTTAAACGAAGCTGTCGTCCCGGTGGGAAATGCTGGCTGAATCGCATAACTAAAAAAATCTTTTCAGCGCCCTGAAGTTCTCAGAATGGCGATATTTTAGCCGTTTTGTGACATTTATGGAAACATCCCGCCACAAATTGACATGAAAAATCAAGGGCAAAGCGTTATTTCATGAACGTTTTATAGCAAGACTGACTTATGTAATAAAGATTAAATCATAATTAAATCTGTACATTGGTGTTGATTTTCAGCACGTTTAGGATAAAAGTTATTTTGTCAGAACCGCTACGTTTCGCGTCCGTCTGTACAACTTAATCTAACAATAAAAGCGTTGTTTTCTGCCCGGACCAGGATCTGCGGCGCCGCTTGGCTTTGCCCTTACTACATACACCAGGTTAACGCGCCCGCTGTTTTTCAGTGGGTGGAACTAAGTGTGAATATCGTAAACGTAAAATAAATTTATGTTTACGGATTCAGTATATTAGCTAATCTGGTGGAGTAGAGGTTACAAATGGCAGAACTCACGCAAGGCCGTGTAGACATCATCTCGCGCGAAAACGGCACGCTCATCTCGCAGGCCACTCCCGGTTCATCACAATCCATTAACCTCACCGAGCCCAGCGTCGTGCGCATCAATGGCACCCGCGAACTGGTCACGCAATATGAGCGCCAGGGAAATGATCTGGTTCTGCACATGCGTGACGGCAGCACCGTCCGCTATCAGAGATTTTTTGTTGATGATGCCGAGGGTAATCACAGTGAGCTGGTGTTCGATGATGGGGTCAATCCACCGGAACATGCCCTGTTCCCGCAGACCGCAGAAGGCACTGAACTGGCCTCCGGTTCCGTCACACCAACCTACGAATCACTGGAGAGCGTCGAGCCACTGCTGCTGGCCGATAACACCAACGCCTCGATGGGTGTGATCACCGCGGGCGGTCTCGGCGTACTTGGCTTAGCCGGGCTGGCCGTGGGTCTGGGGGGTGGCGGCGGAGGCGGTGGCGGCGGAAATGACGGCGGCAGCGATCCCGGTACGAATCCCGGCACGGATCCCGGTACCGACCCTGGCACTGACCCCGGCACGCCAGGTACGCCAGGCAGCCCCGCCATCACGCTCAACACCTTTGCCGGCGATAATGTGCTGGATAATGCCGAAAAAACCACCGATCAGCTGCTGAGCGGTTCCACCAGCAATGTCGAAGCGGGACAGGTTGTCACAGTGACCCTGGGCGGCCAGACCTACAACACGACGGTGGGCGCTGACGGCAGCTGGAGCGTGACCGTGCCTGCTGCCGCGCTGGCGGCCCTGGCCGCCGGCTCTGCCACGATCGCGGTCAGCGTGACAAACGCAGCAGGCACCGCCGCCAGCGGGTCGCTGCCCATTACCGTGGCTGCTGCCGATCCGGGCACCCCTGCGACGCCCGCCATCAGCCTGAATCCTTTCGCTGGCGATAACCTGCTGGATAACACGGAAAAAACCACGCCGCAGACCTTATCCGGCAGCACCAGCAATGTCGAAGCCGGACAGATTGTTACCGTCACGCTCGGCGGTCAGACCTACAGCGGCACCGTTGCCGGTGATGGCAGCTGGAGCGTGACCGTGCCTGCTGATGCGCTCGCAGCGCTGGCATCAGGCACCACCACGGTGACGGCCACGGTCGCGAATCAGGCCGGTGCCTCCGCCAGCGGCAGCCTGAGCGTCAGTGTTGCAGCCCCTCTGACTCAGCCGGGGACGCCTGTCATTACCATCGATCAGTTTGCCGGCGATGACATTCTCAGTAATCCGGAGAAAAACAGCGCCCAGACGCTGAGCGGTTCCACCACCAATGTGGAAGCGGGACAGGTTGTCACGCTGACGCTGGGCGACCAGACCTACAGCGCTGTGGTCGATGCCCAGGGCAACTGGAGCATTACGCTGCCGCCCGCCGCGCTGAATGCCCTGGCCGCCGGAACGGTCACGATCTCCGCAGTAGTCACCACCCAGGCGGGCGTTGAGGCCAGTGAAAACCGCGCGATCAGCGTCGATACACCCGCCGTGCCGGGCGTGCCCGCCCTCACGCTGGATGATTTTACCGGCGACAATCAGCTGACTAACGCAGAAAAAACCAGCGATCAGACCGTGACCGGCAGCACCAGCAATGTTGAAGCCGGACAGATTGTTACCGTCACGCTGGGCGGTCAGACCTACAGCGGCAGCGTGGATGCGCAGGGCAACTGGAGTGTCACGCTGCCCCAGGCGGCCCTGAGCGCCCTGGCGGCCGGAGAAACCACGCTGACGGTGTCAGTCAGCGATACAGCCGGTAACACCGTGACCAGCAGCCTGCCGATTACGGTAGAAGCCCCGGTGACACAGCCGGGCGACGTTACCCTGACCATCGATCAGTTCGCCGGGGATGACATCCTGAGCAACGACGAAAAAGGCACGGCGCAGACTCTCTCAGGCAGCACCACCAATGTCGAAGCGGGGCAGACGGTAACCGTTACCCTGGGGGGACAGACTTACCTCGGCACCGTGGATGGCAGCGGAAACTGGAGTGTGATTATCCCGGCCGCTGCTCTGAGCAGCCTGCCTGCGGGCAGCAATGCCATCAGCGTTACGGTCAGCAACCTCGCGGGGGCAACCGGCAGTGAAACCCGCGATATTGCGGTGGAAGCGCCCGCCACTGAACCTGGCGTGCCGGGGCTGATCCTGAATGATTTTGCCGGCGATAACCTGCTGAGCAACGACGAGAAGACGGTCGACCAGGCGGTCAGTGGCACCACCACCAATATCGAAGCCGGGCAGGTGGTCACGGTCACACTGGGCGGCCAGACCTACAGCACCACCGTGCAGCCGGATGGCAGCTGGAGCGTCACGGTGCCCGCCACGGCGCTCTCCGCGCTGGCAGCGGGCACAACCACGCTGACGGTTGCCGTCAGCAATGCGGCGGGTGACAGCGTGACCGCAACGCAGCCGATCACGGTAGACGCCCCGGCGACGCAGCCGGGAGCCGCCACACTGACCCTCGACGCCTTTGCCGGGGATGACATCCTCAGCAACAGCGAAAAAGCCAGCGACCAGCTGCTGACCGGTACGACCACTAATATCGCAGAGGGCCAGCAGGTTACCGTCACCCTGAACGGGGAAACCTTTACCGCCACGGTCGGCGCGGATGGCAGCTGGAGCTTCACGGTTCCGGCCAGTTCGCTGGCAGCACTGGCGGCAGGCAGCGCCACCCTGAGCGCCACGGTAACGGATCAGGCGGGGAACCCGGTCAGCGAAACGCGTGACTTCCTGGTAGAGTCAGCGGGCACCGCACCAGGCAACCCGACACTGACCCTGAATGCCTTTGCGGAAGACAACGTGTTAAGCAACGAGGAGAAGCTGGAGGCGCAGGCCATCTCCGGCAGCACCACCAACGTCGAGGCGGGCCAGATTGTGACGGTTACGCTGGGTGGACAGAGTTACAGCGGAACGGTCAGCGCTGACGGCAGCTGGAATATTGCGATTCCGGCCGATGCGCTGGGCGCACTGGCAGCAGGCCCGGCCTCACTGGTGGTGACGGTCAGTAATGCGGCCGGTACCTCTGTCAGCGACACGCTGGGTATCGTCGTTGAAGCCCCGGTGACCGAACCGGGCCAGCCCGTCATCACACTCAATCAGTTCGCCGGTGATGATGTGCTGAGCAACGACGAGAAAGCCAGCGACCAGCTGCTGAGCGGCAGCACCAGCAATGTCGAGGCGGGTCAGGTGGTGACGGTGACGCTGGGCGACCAGAGTTACAGCGCCACCGTCGGGGCCGATGGCAGCTGGAGCCTGACCATCCCCTCCAGCGCCCTGGCCGCCCTGGCGGCGGGCAACGCGACCTTCAGCGCCAGCGTAACCACCCAGGCGGGTGTGGTCGCCAGTGAAGATCGGGTCATTGTGGTGGAAGCCTCACCGGAGCCGGGCGCACCAACGCTGACGATCGCTGTTTTTGCCGGCGACGACCTGCTCGACAACAGCGAAAAAGCGCTGGATCAGACGCTGTCAGGCAGCACCAGCAACGTAGAGGCGGGCCAGACGGTCACCCTCACGCTGAACGGGCAGACCTACAGCACCACCGTTCAGGCGGATGGCAGCTGGAGTCTGCCGATCCCGTCCGCTGCGCTGAGCGCACTGGCGGCGGGCACCACCACCCTGGTCGCCAGCGTAACCACGGCGGCGGGCGTTTCAGCCAGCGGCAGCAGGGATATCAACGTCGCACCTGCCGCAGGCGAACCGGGCGTGCTCACCATCGCTGAACCACTCAGTCTCGACGGTTTCCTGAACCAGCAGGAGGCCGCCAGCGATCTGATCATCAGCGGCTCGGCACTGGGCGTTAATCCCGGCCAGACGGTGCTGGTGGCCTTTAACGACAACACCTACAGCGCGGTGGTAAACAGCAACGGCTTCTGGAGCGTCACCGTTCCGGCCAGCGACCTCACCGGCATCACCGACGGGACAAAACTGATCTCCGCAACGGCCACCGATGCCAGTGGAGCGCTGCTGACCGACGCCGCACAGCTCAATGTGGTGGTGAACACGCTGCCGCAAATCACCCTGGATGAGAGTGCGATCAGCGATGGCATTCTGAATCAGGCGGAAGCAGGCAGCGACCTGACGATCGGCGGAAACACCGGTAAAGCCGTGCCGGGCCAGCAGGTCACCCTGGAACTCAACGGGAAAACCTACAGCACCACGGTGAATGAGGACGGCAGCTGGAGCCTGACGCTGCCCGCCGCCGATCTCGCCTTACTGCCGCAGGGCGCTAACACGCTGACGCTGACCGCGATTGATGAGGCGGGTAACCGTGTCGACCAGACCCTGGACTTCAGCGTCGATACCCTGCCACCGAATCTGATTGTGGCGGCGGTGGCAGGCGGAGATGGCATTCTTAACGGCGCTGAAGTGGCGGCGGGCGTGCCGGTCAGCGGTTCAGGTGCCGCGCCGGGCGATGTCGTTTCGGTCACGCTGAATAACCTGATCTACAGTGCCACGGCAGATGCACAGGGCAACTGGACGGTGGATCTGCCCGCGGAGGATCTGCAGACGCTGGCTGAGGGCAGCAGTTACACGCTGGTGGTCACCCTGACGGATGCCAGCGGCAATACGGTCAGCCAGTCGCAGACGCTGGCCGTCAGCACCCTGTCGCCGGACGTGTCAGTTAACGCGCCGGGCGGTGACGGTGTGCTGACCAGTAATGAACTGACCCAGCCGCTGCTGATCAGCGGAACCGGCACCCCGGGCGATCGGATTACGGTTGAGTTAAACGACAAAACCTACAGCGCGCTGGTTGACGACAATGGCAACTGGAGTGCGCAGGTGCCGGTGGCCGATCTGGGCACGCTGACCAGTCAGACCTACCCGGTGACGGTCACCGTGACCGATCCGGCGGGCAACAGCAGCGTAGAGAACACGTCACTGCGGGTTGCCACCGCAGTGCCTGCGCTGACGCTGGATGCGATCAGCGACGATGGCGTCATCAACGTCATTGATGCACAGCAGCCGCTGATCGTCAGCGGAAGCGGCGACGCGGGCGATACGATCAGCGTGACGCTGAATAACCAGACCTACACCGCCGTTGTGGCGGAGGGGGGCCGCTGGAGCGTCACCATTCCGGCATCCGACCTGGCCGCTGTTCCTGACGGAACACAGCCGCTGGCAGTGGTGGCAACGGATGGTGACGGGAATACCACGCTGATCAACAGTGCCCCGATCTTTGCGACCACGCCGCCGCAGCTGACCGTCTCCACACCGGGCAGTGATGGTTACATCAATATTGCGGAACATAGCCAGGATCTGACGATTGACGGGCGCGGAGGCGTGCAGGGCGACACGGTTTCGGTGAGTTTCAATGGCGAAACCTACACTGCCACCGTGGATACCAGCGGCGCGTGGCAGGTTACGGTGCCTGCGGCGGTCGTCAGCCAGCTGGGCGATGCCCGCTATCCGGTGGAGGTGGTGCTCAGCGACGCGTATGGCAACAGCAGCAGCGTCGCCTCCAGCGTGACGGTGCTGGCGGCCGCATCGCCGGTGCTGACCCTGGATCCTGTAACCGGCGATAACCAGATCGACAGCGCGGAACAGCGTGTTGATACACTCATTACCGGCAGTGTGACCGGCGTACCGGCAGGCCAGCCGGTTGTGGTAACCATCAATAACCAGTCTTATGAGGGCGTGGTGCAGGCAAACGGAAGCTGGAGCGTGACGCTGCCTGCCGGATCGCTGGGAGGCGCGGGCGATAAGCCCTTTACCGTGGCGATCACCGATGTGGCTGGCAACCCGGCGCAGCCCGCGCAGGGGCTGATCACCGTGGTCACCAGCGACACGCCGCTGCTGTCGATTGCGCCGATAAGTGAAGATAACGCGCTGAATGCACTGGAAGCGCAGAGCGATCTGATCCTCAGCGGCAGTTCCGCCAGCCTGCCTGAAGGCAGCCCGGTCAGCGTGACGCTGGTGCCGGGCGGGACCGTTTACAGCACCACCATCGATCCGGACGGTAACTGGACGGTTACCGTGCCCGCCGCCGATCTGGCGAACCTGTCGCAGGGTGACACCACGGTGACCGTTACTTCCGGCGACGTGCAGAGCAGCCAGACGCTGCTGGTGGCAACCACACCGCTGGCAGCCCCGCAGATTGATACCCCCTTCACTGACGGCATCCTCAGCAATAACGAGGTCACCGCGCCGCAGACCCTGACCGGTTCCGTCACGGAAGGCCAGGCCGTCAGCGTCACTCTGGGCGGCGTCAGCTATCCGGCAACGGTCGCGGCGGATAACACCTGGAGCGTCACGCTGCCGCCGGAAGCGCTGCAGGCCCTTGCTCAGGGCAGCAACCCGATTACCGTAACGGTGAGCGATAGCGCGGGTAACAGCACCAGCATCAGTGAACCGCTGACGGTGGATACCGGCACACCGGCGCTGACCGTGAACCCGATTGCCACCGATGGCGTCATTAACGCGGCGGAAGCCGCCGCCGACCTGATCGTCAGCGGTACCGCTGCGCCGGGCAGCAGCGTCAGCCTTCTGCTGGGCGGCGAAACCTATAACGCCGTCGTGGCCGCCGATGGCAGCTGGAGTGCAACGCTGCCCTCCGACGATCTGAGTCAGCTGGCCGATGGCCGTTACGATCTCAGCGTCACCGTAACCACCGTGGGCGGCAACGTCGCCACCACGCCGGTGCCGGTTACCGTCGACACCAGCGTGCCGGACTTCAGCATCAATCCGCCAGCGGGCGATGGTGTGCTGAACCTTGCTGAACAGGCGGCCGGGTTCAGTTTCAGTGGTGCAGGCAGTGAGGGCGACCAGGTCAGCCTGACCCTGAATGGCGTGACCTACACCGGCACCGTCGGCGCAGACGGTCTCTGGACTCTGGCCGTGCCGCCTGCGGCACTGGCCGGTCTGGCCAGCGGCAGCAGCTATCCGGTTGTGGTGACGGTGACCGATGCAGCCGGTAACAGCAGCAGCCAGAACAGTTCGCTGACCGTCGACACGACGCCGCCTCCGCTGGTGGTTGCGCCAATCAGCGAGGATAACGCGCTGAGCGTCGGCGAACTGGCAGAGCCGCTGGTGGTCAGCGGCAGCGGACAGAACGGCGACCTCGTGACGGTTCAGCTTAATGGTCAGACTTACAGCACCACCGTCGGAGTGAACGGTCAGTGGACGCTGGAGATCGCGTCTGGCGATCTGGCAGCGCTGCCGTCCGGCCCGAATCCCGTCACGGTGACCGAAACGGACGCCAGCGGAAATCAGAGCAGCCAGGTGGTGGATCTCAATGTGGCCACCTCGCCAGCGGTGCAGCCGCAACTGAGCGTCGACAGCAGCACCTTTGCCGGTGACGGCATCGTCACCGCGGCGGAGCAGTTACAGCCGATTACCCTGCGCGGCAGCAGCCTCAACGTTGAGCCAGGTCAGCAGGTTACGGTTTCACTGAACGGCACCGATTACAGCGGGGTGGTTGAGGCGAGTGGCAACTGGAGCATCATTCTGCCCGCGGGCGCGCTGGCGGATCTGGGCGAGGGCAGTCAGACGCTGATTGTCAGCGTGAACAACGCCGTCGGAAACAGCGCCAGCGCGCCGCTTAACTTCAGTGTGGACAACACACTGCCCGCGATTGCGCTGGCACCCGTCAGCGACGATAACTATCTGAATGCAGGCGAGCTGAACGGCCCCGTCGTCGTCAGCGGCAGCAGCAGCGGTCTGCCTGCCGGAAGCCTGGTCACCGTTGACGCCAACGGGACGCCGTTCACCACCACGCTTAACGCCGATGGCAGCTGGAGCCTGACATTACCGGCAGGCACCTTCAGCGGCGTGGCGGATGGGCCGCAGACCCTGACCGCCACCGTCAGCGATGCAAACGGCCAGCCGCTGGCGACCACTGACACCACCCTGACGGTCGTGGCCAGCGCGCTGCCGGTCGCGACGCCGGGTGTGGCCTTTGATGATGGCATTGTGAATAGCGGGGAAGCCGCAACCGGGGGAGCTATCACCGGTAACACCGGCGTAACGGGTGACGGTCAGACGGTCACCATTACGCTGGATGGCGTCAGCTACAGCGGCACGGTCGATGCTGCGGGTAACTGGCAGGTCACGGTTCCGGCTGGCGCACTCGCTGCGCTGCCGCAGGGCGACACGGCATACAACGTCGTGGTCAGTGATGTGGCGGGCAACAGCAGCCAGGCGACAGGCACGCTGCGGGTCGATACGCTGCCGCCGGTGCTGACCGTTGTCACGCCGTCCGACGGCATCATCAACGCCGCTGAAAGTCAGCAGCCGCTGACGCTGAACGGCAGCAGCGAAGCCAATGCCCTGATTGTCGCCAGCTTCAACGGCACCAGCCTGAGCACCACCGCTGACGCCAGCGGCAACTGGTCGCTGACGCTGCCCGCCACGGTCTACAGCGGGCTGGGTAACGGCAGCTATCCACTGACGGTTACCGCCAGCGATGCGGCCGGCAACGCCACCACCACCAGCCGCGATCTGGCGCTGAAAGTGGAGGCAGGCACGCTGCCGACGCTGACCCTGGATGCCTTTGCCGGCAACAATGTGGTCGATGGCGCGGAACGCCTCACCGACCAGCGGCTGAGCGGCACGACAACCAATGTCGAGGCGGGCCAGCTGGTGACCGTCACGCTTGACGGAACGGTCTACAGCGCCGCCGTCCAGGCCAGCGGGGCCTGGAGTCTGATTGTGCCAGCCGGCGCGCTGGCTGCGCTTGCCGATGGCAGCGCCACGTTTACCGTGGCGGTCAGCGACGTGGCGGGTAACACCACCACCAGCAACCTCGCTTTTGACGTCAACAGCAACGCGTCTGGTCTGGCGCTGGATGCCATCAGCGAAGATAACTACCTCAATGCGCAGGAGCTGAGTCAGCCGCTGATTGTCACCGGCACCGCGGTAAACGTGCCGGCGGGCAGTACCGTCACGCTGCTGTTCAACGACACCGCTTACACCGCCCAGGTTTCGGCCAGCGGGCGCTGGAGCGTTATCGTTCCGGCGGAGGCACTGACGGCGCTCGCCGATGGACCTTACACGCTGACGGTCACCGCGACCGACAGCGGCGGAGCAACTCTCAGCAGCGAAGCCACGCTCAGCGTGCTGGCGACCGGCCTGCCGGAACCGCTCATCGCCTCGGCGTTTGGTGATGGCGCGCTCAACAGCGGCGACGTTACCGCGGCACAGAGCCTGAGCGGCACCACCGGCGTAACGGGCGATGGACAGAGCGTCAGCGTGCTGCTGAATGGCGTGACCTACACCGGCACCGTCGACGGCAATGGCAACTGGCTGGTGACCGTTCCCGCGACGGCGCTGGCTGACCTGCCGGAAGAGACCCTCAGCTACACCGTCACAGTGCAGGATGCCGCCGGTAACACAGGCAGCACCCAGGGCAGCGTCACGGTGGATCTGACGCCACCGACGCTGACGCTGGCGGCCGTCGCGGATGATGACATCGTGAATATCGCAGAGAGCACCGGACCGATCGTGCTCAGCGGGACGACCAGTGCCGAAGCCGGACAGACGGTCTCCATCACCCTCAACAACCAGCGCTATACCACCACCGTGACTCAGGATGGCGACTGGAGCCTGACGCTGCCAGCCGGTGCGCTGGCCGGTATCCCGGCCGGGGCCTATACCCTGACGGTAACGGTCAGTGATGCGGCGGGTAATCCGGTGACGGAAACCCGTGACATTACGCTGGCGACCGGCGCGCTGTCGGTGACGATTGATACCCCGTTCGGCAACGGTTATCTGAACCAGAGTGAGACCGGCGTCAGTCAGACCCTGAGTGGCAGCACCGGCGTCACCGGTGAGGGCCAGACGGTCACCGTCTCCCTGGGTGGCGAAGAGTATCCCGCCACGGTGGATGCACAGGGCAACTGGACGCTGACCCTGACGCCGGAGGCGGTGCAGACGCTGGATGAAGGGGTGAATACCCTGGTGGTGAATGCCAGCGATGGGGCCGGAAACAGCGGTTCGCTGACCAGTGCGGTCACGGTGGATCGGACGCCGCCTGCGCTGAGCCTGGACCCGATCAGTGATGATAATATTGTTAATTCTCTGGAAGTGCTGGAAGCCGTCACCATCAGCGGCAGCGCGTCAGCGGAGGATGCCGGACAGACGGTCACCGTCACTTTCCAGAACAGTAATTACACCACTCTGGTGCTCTCTGATGGCAGCTGGCAGGTGACGCTGCCGGCCAGTGTGATGCAGGGGCTGACCGATGGCGGCTACCCGGTCAGCGTGACGCTGACGGACGCGGCGGGCAACAGCAGCAGCGCGACCACCACCCTGACGCGTGATGCAGACAGTGCCGGCCTGCCGACCCTGACGATCGGGCCGATCAGCGGCGACAATTTCCTGAATCAGGCTGAGTCGCTGCAGGATCTGAGCATCAGCGGCAGCAGCACCAATCTGGCCGAGGGCCAGCTGGTCACGGTGACGCTGAACAACGTTCAGTACAGCGGCACGGTGACCCAGGATGGCAGCTGGACGGTGACCGTACCTGCCGACGATCTGGGCGCGCTGCCGGATGGCGATCAGCTGCTGGTGGTGGTCTCTGCGGATGCCGCCGGCAACCCGGCCAGCAGCAGCGCCTCACTGGTGGTGCTGGCCAGCGCCCAGGCGCAGCCGACGCTGACTCTGGACGTGGTGGCAGGGGATGATGTGATCAATGCCAGCGAGGCAGCCTCGGATGTGGTGGTCAGCGGTAGCAGCACCCAGCTGGCCGCGGGCACCCCGGTGACCGTGTCGTTTAACGGCACGGACTATGAGACGACGCTGGACGCTGACGGCAACTGGACGGTGACTCTTCCCTCCACCGCCTTTGCCGGCGTGACGGCGGGCAGCACGGAGACCCTTACCGTGACCGCCAGCGACATTGCCGGGAATCCGGCCACTGCCAGCCAGACGGTGACGTTCAGCACCACACCGCCAGCACTGACGGCGATCACCGTCAGTACGGGTGACACCCTGAACTTTGCAGAGTCGCTGGAGGATATCAGCGTCAGCGGTTCCACCACGGGGGCCCTGCCGGTGACGGTGACGCTGAATAATGTCAGCTACACCACCACGGCCGATGCCGACGGTAACTGGTCCGTCACCATCCCGTCAGCCGATCTGCAGCAGCTTGCAGATGGTGCTAACGCGATCGCGGTTTCCGTCACCGACGCGGCGGGCAATACCACCACGGATACCACCACCTCGCTGGACGTGGCGTTTAATACGCTGCCTGCGCTGACGCTGGATACGCCGTTTGGCGATGCGCTGGTCAGCGCTGCGGACGCTGCGGGCGCGCTCACACTGAGCGGCGACAGCACCAATCTGCCGGAGGGCAGCCTGATTAGCATCACCATTGGCGGGCTGGATTTCAGCACCACGACCAATGCCAGCGGCAACTGGACGCTGAATCTGGCCGCGGGCGCGCTGTCAGGGCTGGACGATGGCGTGACCGACGTGGTGGTGACTGCCACCGATGCAGCGGGCAATCCGGCCCAGGTGACCGCCGGGGTTGAGATCCTGCAGGCTGCGCCGGATAACGCCACCTTTGACAGCACGTTGTTCGGCGACAACATCATTAACATCAGTGAAGCGGGTGTCGTTCAGCTTGTTACCGGCACATCGGACCCTCTCCCGGGCCAGACCCTGAGCGTGACGGTGGGCGATCAGAACATCCCGCTGTCCGTGACGGTGGATGCCAGTGGCAACTGGACAGCCAGCCTGACGCCAGAGGTGATCGCCAGCCTGGGGGCGGGTGAACAGACGCTGACCCTCACCACCACCGATCGGGCAGGCAATACCAGCGTCACGACCCAGACATTTGTCTCGGCGATTACGCCGATTGCGGCGCCCACGCTGGACACGCCTTTTACCGATGGAAGGCTCAATGCGGATGAGGCGGCCGCAGGGGGTTCACTGAGCGGCGCGGTCAGCATTGATAACGCGGCGTCGGTGACGGTAAATGTGAATGGCTCCGTCTACGCCGCCCAGCTCAGCGAGGATGGGACGCGCTGGTCGCTGGCGCTGTCACCGGCGCTGTTGCAGTCCCTGCCGGATGGCAGCTGGCCGGTGACGGTGACCGTCACCGATGAGGTCGGCAACATTGCCAGCACCAGCGGCAGCCTGCTGGTCGCCGTTAACGCGCTGCCGGACGTCACCCTGAACCTGCCGTTCGGGGATGGTGCGCTGAATGCTGAAGAAGCGCTCAGTGAACAGACGCTCAGTGGCACCACCGGCATTACCGGTGCCGGGCAGACGGTCTCGGTACTGATTTCAGGCTTTAACGGCGATGCGCCGCTGACGGCCACGGTGCAGGACGATGGCAGCTGGTCTCTGGCGCTGTCGCCTGCGCAGTTAAGCACCTTCACCAGCGGGGCGCACACCATCACCGTGACCGCCACCGATGTCGCCGGTAACAGCGACACGACGGCGCTGAGTGTGGTAACGGAAGTGGCGGTGCCGGTGCCGACCTTCAGCCCGGATGCCTTTGGCGGCGACGGCCTGCTTAACATCAGTGAAGCGGCGGCTGGCGTGACCCTGACCGGCACCACCGGCAGCGTCGGAGCAAACCAGGCGGCCAGCATTACCGTTGATTTCAATGGCAGCCGTTATTCGGGCGTCGTTGACAGTAACGGGAACTGGCGCGTCACGATCCCTGCTAACGCGCTGAGTGCCCTGGATGATGGCGCGCAGACGCTGACGGTGAACGTGGTGGATGCGGCAGGCAACAGCGCCTCGGCGCAGCTGCCGTTCACCGCCGATCTCAGCGCACCTCAGCCTGTGCTCAATCCGGACTACTTCGGGGGCTATGTTAATGCGGCTGATGTGGCAGGCGGCATTACCCTGGGCGGCACCACGGGTGTCAATGAAACGGTGCAGCTCACGCTGGCAGGCACAGTCTATACCGCGACTGCGGATGAGAACGGCAACTGGTCGGTGCCGCTGACGGCGGCGCAGCTTTCCGCGCTGGCAGATGGCACCTATCCGGTTCTCATCACGGCCACGGACGCGGCGGGTAACAGCACGACGCTTAACAGCGCCTTTGTGCTGGACAAAACCCCACCCGTGCTCACTGCCTCGCAGTTCACCGGCGACAACGTGCTGAACTACGCGGAGAGCATTCAGCCGCAGACGCTCACTGGCACCGCAACGGGAGCAGGGACGGGCGCAGTGGTCACCGTCTCGCTGAATGATACCCCGCTTGGCACGGCGATAGTGGCGGCCAACGGCAACTGGAGTCTGACGCTGACGCCAGAGCAGATGGCCACCTTCGGGCCTTCCACCACGCTGGCCTTGTCGGTGACCGATCTGGCAGGCAACATCGCCACCGGCTCCGTTCCGCTGACGGTCGATCTGACCCCACCGCCAGGCCCGCTGGTCACGCTGGGCACCGTGTCAGGCGATAACATCATCAGCACCCAGGATGTCGCGGGGGGCGTGGTGGCGAGTGGCACCTCGGCCAATCTCGGCACCGGGGGCACGGTGACGGTGGTGATCAATGGCACGAGCTACCCCACCACGCTGGATGCCTCAGGCAACTGGTCAACGGCAACCCTGCCGGTCAGCGCGTTTGGCGAAACAGATGGCAGTGCGACCGTCACGGTGAATGCGACGAACGGCACGGATACCGTCAGCGTCAGCAATAACATCGTGATTGACCTGACGCCACCGACGCTGAACCTGGATGCCTTTGCAGGCGACAATCAGGTCAACGGCAGTGAAAGTGCCACCAGTCAGACCATCAGCGGCACCGCCGATGTCAGCGAAGCCGGTCGCACGGTGCTGGTGACCTTTAACAACAAAACCTACAACGCGGTGGTGCAGGGGGATGGCAGCTGGTCGGCCACGGTGCCCGCCAGCGATATGCAGGCGCTCACCAGTGGCAGTTCGCTGCAGATCACCGCGCAGCTGGCGGATGTGGCGGGCAACGTGACTACGGCGACACAGACGGTCACCGTGGATACCGGGGCGCCCGTGTTGCAGGTGGATGCCCTGGCGGGCGATAACGTCCTCAATGCTACGGACCTGGTGACCACGCAGGTGCTCACCGGCAGTGCGCAGGGCGCAGAAGGCCAGACCATCGGCCTCTACCTGGGCGATGCCGCACCTATTGCCACCGCCATTGTCGGAGCTGACGGCCGCTGGAGTATCGATCTGACGCCGGAGGTGTTGACGAACCTCACTGAGGGCGCGCTGGTCTTTGGCGTGCGGGTCAGTGACACCGCCGGGAACCAGACGGATGCCACGCTGACGGTCAACAAAGTGGTCAACAGTGCGCTGACGCTGGTCGTCGATTCGGTCTTCGGCGACGGCACACTCAGCGCGCTGGATACCACGGTGGCGCAGACCATCTCCGGGGTGGCGACCTCGGCGGGCGTCGGTGCGACGGTCTCCGTGGTGCTGGGCGGTACAGCGCTCTCGGCCGCCGTGGGGCAGGATGGTAAATGGGCTATCGTGGTGCCGCCGTCGGTGCTGGGTCTGTTAAGCGATGGTCAGCTGGACGTTGACGTCACGCTGACGGATGCGGCAGGCAACACCCGTACCGTGGGTGAAACCGTCACCGCGATTGTTGATGCGGTGCCGGTCGTCGGCGCGCTCACCGGACTGTTTGGCGGTGATAACCTGCTGAACATCGCGGAAGCCGCTGCCGGACAGGTGGTGGGTGGCGTCATCGAAAATGCCGCGGTGGGTTCACAGGTCACCGTGACCCTGGGCAGCAGAAGTTACAGCACTACCGTGCAGGCGGGCGGTACCTGGAGCGTTAACCTGCCGGCCAGCGATCTCACCTCGCTGCTGGATGGCAACCTGACGCTGGGCGTCAGCGTCCGGGATGTGGCGGGTAACGTCGCCTCCGGCAGTACAACTGTCGGCATCTTCACCCAGACGCCATCCATCTCGCTGACTTCGCTGTTCGGGGATGGGGTGCTTAATCTGGCGGATATCGCGACCGGGCAGGTGATCAGCGGGGTGGTTAATAACGTCGCCCAGGGCAGTGTCGTCACACTCTCGGTGGGGAACAGCCAGCTGACGGCTACCGTCGGCGCGGGCGGGGCCTTCAGCGCCACGGTCACACCGGATATCCTGGGCACCCTGGCGCAGGGGAACCTGACGGTAGGGGCATCGGTGACCGATGCGGCGGGTAACACCGCCAGCACCAGCGCCGGCATCCGCGTCGACACGCTGCTGCCGACCATCACCGTCAATCCGCTGTTTGGTGACGGTCTGCTGAACGTGGCGGATGCGCTGGTCACCCAGGTGATCGGTGGCGTGGTGGGTGGCGCGGAAGCGGGCTCGCGCGTGGTGGTCTCCGTAGGCGCCCAGCAGTTTGTGACGGCGACCGATGCGAACGGTAATTTTAACGTCTCGCTGACGCCGACGCTGCTGCAGGGCATTGCGGACGGCAATCTCACGGTGGGGGTGAGCGTCACCGACAGCGCCGGTAACACCAGCAGCGCCACGGCGGGGGCACTGGTCGGCATTCACAACGTGCCGAAAGTGACGCTCAATCCGCTGTTTGGTGACGGGGTGCTCAACCTGGCCGAGTCGCTGGTCACGCAGACCATCAGCGGCACCGTCTCCGGCGTGGCCGCGGGCAGCAGCGTCAGGCTGGCGATTGGTAACACCACCGCGACCGCGCTGGTCAACGCCGACGGCACCTTCTCAACCACCGTCTCACCGGCCGTGCTCTCGACGCTGCTGAACGGTAACTTCACCGTCAGCGCCTCGGTCACCGATCCGGTCGGCAACGTCAGCAGCACCAGTGCAGGCGTTTCGCTGGGGCTGGTTCAGCCGACCCTCTCGGTTAACACGGTATTCGGCGATGGCGTGCTGAGCGCGGCCGATCTGGCCTCAAACCAGACGCTGAGCGGCAGTTCCAGCCTCTCTGCGGGGTCAACCGTCAGCGCCACGCTGAATGGCATTACCTACACCACCAAGGTGGCCAGCGGCGGTAACTGGAGCATCAGCGTGCCGAAAGCGGATCTGGTTGCGCTGACGGACGGCAGCAAAACCGTGACGGTGACCGGTACGGATGCCTACGGCAACGTGGCGAATGCCAGCGGCTCGCTGAACGTCATCAGCCAGTCGACGCCGGTGGTGGCGATTACCTCGCTGTTTGGCGACGGCGCGCTCAGCGCGGCGGATGTGAAAACGGCACAGACCATCAGCGGCACCGCGAGTAACGCCGAGGGATCGGTGGTGCGGGTCACGCTGGGGGGGCAGACCTACAGCACCACGGTGAGCAGCAACGGTAACTGGAGCCTGTCGGTTCCGGCGGCCAGCCTCGCCGCCATCGCGGATGGTCTGCAGACCGTGACGGCCAGCGTCACCAACGGCGCGGGCAGCAGCGGCACCATCTCCGCGTCGCTGGGTGTCGTCAGCCACACCACGCCAACGGTCAGCGTAAGCAGCTTCTTTGGCGGCGATGGCTACCTCAATATCGCGGAAGCCAGTGCGGCGGAAACCATCAGAGGCACCAGCACCAACGCGGCGGGCGGCACGGTGACGGTAAACGTGGCGGGTAACATTCTCACGACCACCATTGGTGCCAATGGCGCATGGAGCGTCAGCGTGCCGTCAGCGACGCTGCAAAGCATCCCCGATGGCAGCCGTCCTCTGACGGTGACGGTGACGGATATTGGCGGTAACACCGCCACCAGCACCAGCAGCTTTACCGCGCTGTCGCACAATCAGCCGGTCGTGGGGGTCGATCCGGTGCTCAGCCTCGTCGGTTCGCTGCTCACCGGTCTGGTGGTGCAGGGCGGATCGCTCAATGCGGCGCAGGGATCAAGAGTCAGCGTGACGCTGCTGCTCGCCAACGGCAGCAACGGCCCAACGCTGAATACCACCACCGACGCGCTGGGGCGTTATGCTGTCAACTTCTCACCGTCACTGCTGTCGGTGGGTGGCCTGCTGCTGTCGCTCAACACGCTGGCAAAAGTGTCGATCACCGACGTGGCGGGTAACAGCTACACCACCACCAACACCCTGCTGCTGGGTTCTGTCCTGCCGGTCACCCTGGCCGCTACCGAGTCCGTGGCCCTGTTCTCGGTGGTGGATGACAGCGCCACGGTGGCCAGCACGGAGACGCAGCACAACAGCAGCACCAGCAGCGATGACGGCAGCGCCCATGTGGCCGTGGCCTCTACGCTGGTGACCGACGCGGATGTTGCGACGCCGGTCACCAGCAGCCAGAGTGCCGTGGTCAGTGACACCGCGGTGGCATCTGCCCCGGCTGAAGAGGCGGGTTACACCATTGGCGGGGTAGTCATTACGCTGGCGGATGGCAGCACGGCGCAGGGAGCCTCGGTTACCGGCAGCAGCGGCGCGGATACCGTGACGGTCAGTGACCTCAGCTTTACCCATATTGATGGCGGCGCAGGCACCGATACCCTGGTGCTGAACGGTGAGAACCTCACTCTGGATCTCACCGCGCTGGGCCTGAAAGTCGAACACATTGAAGTGCTCGATTTGGGTAAAACCGGCACCAACTCGGTGAAACTCGATCTCAATGAGGCACTCAATCTGACGGATAAACAGAGTGACGATTTGCTGATCAAAGGCGCGGACGGCAGTCAGGTGACTCTGGCTAACAGCAATGGCGGTATCTGGGAAGTGACCGGCGAACGGACGGTGGATGGCAGAGTCTTTGAGATATACCACAACTCGGCGCTGACCAGTGATAACACCCTGGGGGATGTGCTGGTACAGCAGAACCTGCAGGTCCATGTGATGTAGCCACGACGTTGTCTGTCCGGCGGTTATGAGGCGCGGGTGCGAAAGCACCCGCTTTTTTTGCGTCAGCCCCGTGATAATTTCACTTTCCAGATTTTCGCCACTATTCATTAGCGGAATGAAAGCTTAGGGTAGGCGCAGCAAACGGCGCCACGCCGTCAATCACGCTTCTGATCTTATTTGACGCGTTATTCGCGTCCTGTTCATCACGCCCTGTTACCTGCGGGTAACCGGTTCAGACCAGCGGAAACGGGCAGCTTCGGCTGACTCACTACCACGTTGTCAGAGTCAACTCTCGGGCTATCCGACGGTTTTGCTCTGCGTTTCTGATCTGTTATGAACTGAGGTGACCGATGTCAACACGCGATACGTTTCGTACCACCCGGCTCGACGCCATTTTCCAGGCGGCAGTCAGCGACTTTGCCGTCGCCGACAGCGCCGTGCCCGCTGTGCCGTCCGTGGCCACGCCGCGCCTGAACCTGCCCATAAACCCGCTGCCCGCCGAAACAGCCCCTACCCTGGCGACCGCCGACAGCGCCCGCACCGTCAGTGCGGTTGAGAGTGCGCCACCCGCAGCCCTTCGGCCCTACGAACCTGTCGCTGCCGATGGCGTGATCGCTGGCTGGGAAGCGCAAAAGCGGGTGCATCTGCGCGGCCGGGCTGAAGGCGAAGCGGGTTCGACCGTCACACTCACCTTCAACGACCAGAGCTGGTACAGCACCGTCAACAAGTGGGGCTACTGGAACGCCTCAATGCCGGCGGAGGCGCTGAAAGGGGTGCCGGATGGCAATCACACGCTGACGCTGACCCTGACCAATAAAGCAGGCCACAGCACCACGACTGAGGTGGGGTTTGGTCTCTATGCTGACCGCACCCTCAGTCCGACCCTGACCATCGACACGGTCAGCGGTGACAATGCGGTGAATATCGCTGAAAGCATCTACGGTGTTGAGATCAGCGGCAGCGCAACCCACCTGCCGGTGGGGTCCGTGCTCAAATTAACCCTGGGCACGCAAACGACCACCGCCACCATGGGAAGGGATGGCAGGTGGTCTGGCACATTTTCTGAAAGCGATATGCAGGCGCTGCAGGATGGCGTCTACAGCCTGAAAGTGACCGCGACCGATCCCAACGGGAAAACCGCAACCGACTATCACGATCTGACGCTGATCACGCACCTGAGCAGCCTGCCACTCATTACGTTCGACAACGTGACGCCGGATGATGTGATCAATCTGGCGGAAACCCAGCAGGACCTGCTGCTCAGCGGCACCCTCTCGACGGTTATGCCGGGTCATCGGCTGGTGATCACCGGTGCGAATCAGAAAGATTACGCTGCCACACTGGACGAAAGCGGGCACTGGCAGGTGGTGATCCCGGCAGCAGAAGTGAACGCTTTCATCAACGTGGGTGAGATCCGCGCCTGGTCGGTCGACGGGGCCAGCAACTACACCGACGTCACGCATGTGCTGAATATCCACACCGGGTTTATTCCGGTTTACACCGAGATGAATATCGGCGGTGACATGACGCTTAACTATCAGGAGGCGCAGCACGATCTGAGCTTTTACGTTGAGGGATGCAACACCGTTGAGATCAACGGCATAACTTACCAGCCCGATAGCGGGGGAATGGTGACGCTGACTTCCGCCGAGCTGATGGCGCTGGCGGATGGCCCGGTTGCCGCCACCTTTCATCGCTGGGATCAGTATGGCAACAGCGACAGCCAGACCCAGGATGCGCTCTTTACCGTCGCTGTGCATCAGCGGCCGACGCTGACGCTGGAGACCGCCTTTGGCGATAACGTCATTGATGCCGCCGATGTGAACAGCTGGCATCTGATTCAGGGCAGTTCCAGCCATCTGCAGCCGGGCAGCCTGGTGCAGCTGACGCTCGGTGACCAGCACTACAGCGCCAGTGTGAAGGCCGATGGCGGCTGGGCGCTGACCATTCTGGCCGGACAGCTGGCTCCGCTGGAGGAGGGTGACTACACGATGACGGTCAGCGGCCAGGACAGCGCCGGGAATCTGGCCACGGCCAGTCAGAGCGTGCGGGTGGCCTCCCATACGGAAAGCGCCGGCACCTTGCCTGCGCAGACGGTGGATCGGCTGCTCGACAGTTTCAGCGTGACGGCGGAGCACGCGCCGGAGGCGCAGGTGTCGTCTGCGTTCGAAGGGGTGATCGTCTCTGGCATGCCCTATACCCTGGCCGATCACCTGTTACAGCATCCGGCAGCGCATCCCCTAGCCTGATGCGGAACATTAAGAAAGGCAGGACCTTCCGGACAGGTCTGTTCAGTCTGTCTGGAGTGGCTCAGGCTGTTAAGGTGGCGTTTTTTTATGCAATCGGCAGAAAGATGAAAGATTTCATCAGTTTTTAACAGGACTCGGTGCAGATTATGATCTAATAATGTTAAGGGTTATTCAGGCTCTGGCTTGTAAAACATAAATAAAATAACGCAATAAAACCTTTAAGTGCGCCGTAACGCCTTTTCTGTCTGCTTTGTTCACCAGGAAAAAAACCATGATCATAAGAACGCCTGTTGGTATGGATAATGAACAAAGCACGATTAACTTTTCTGATGTGCGCCCTGAGTGGCGTGGCACTCCCGGCGGCCTGGGCCGCACCGTTACCGAAGGCGGAGTTTAACTGGCGCGCCGCGCCCAGCGAAGAGCAGATTGCCAGCTTAACGCTGCGCGACGCCATCCTCCGGGCCTTCGCCCGTAATCCAAAAATCTCGGAAGCCGCGGCACAAATCCATGTCGGTGAGGGCGATCTCGACGCCGCCCGCAGTGCCTGGTATCCGCAAATCTCACTGCAGGGCGCGGCGGGGCGTTCGCATCAGACCGACTCTGCAGGCAGCCTGAACAATAATGGCTCCGGCGGCATCACGCTCAGTCAGCTGCTCTACGACTTTGGTCGCACCGGCAGTGCCATCGACGAGCAGCATGCCCTGTCGGATGCCTATCGTTACGGCCTGTTCGACGCAATGACCACCGTGGCGGAAGATACGCTGCAGGCCTACCTCGAAGTCAAACGTTATCAGGCGCTGGCTGAAACGGCGCACACCAATATCGCCTCACTGCAGCGGGTGCGGGATATTGCCGGACTGCGCGCCGACGCCGGACTCAACTCCCGATCCGATGTGCTGCAGGCGGAAACCCGCATCGCCGCCATGCAGGCCACGCTGGAGCAGTATCGCGCCCAGCTGCGCTCTGCCACGGCCCAGCTGACCGTGCTGACCGGCGTGGTGCCCGCCACGCTGCCGGAGCTGCCGCAGGCGCTGCTGAAACAGCAGATTACCCTCGACAAAATCGCCTATGAAAGCAGCGCTGCGGTTCGCAGCGCCCAGTCTAAACAGGAAGCAGCCCGTGAACGGGTGCGTCAGGCGCAGTCGGGTCACTGGCCGACGATCAAAGTGCAGGCGGGCCGGACCCGTTATGAAAACGATCGCCAGTCGTACTGGGATGACGAAGTGCAGCTTCAGGTGGAAGCTCCCCTCTACCAGGGGGGCATGGTGAATGCGAAAACGGCCTCAGCCGAGGGCGATCGTGAGGCGGCGCAGGCGGCCGTGCAGCAGGCCAAACTCGCCATCAATCAGAACGCCTCAACGGCCTATGCGGATATGATCGGCGCGCAGCAGCGGCAGGCTGCCGGAGAAGTACAGCTGGCCAGTGCCGATCATACCCGCGCCGTCTACGCCGACGAATATCGCCTCAGCAAGCGCAGCCTGAACGATCTCCTGAGTGTGGAGCAGGATGTATTCCAGGCCGACAGTTCGCGGATCACCGCGCTTTATGATGGCTGGGATGCCACCGTCCGCTACGCCGCCGCAGTCGACAATCTGCTGGATATCATGGGTATCGATCGCCAGCAGAGCAGCGGCGATCTTCTTCCTTCGCTGCAATAGCGATAAGGCAGTAATAATGAGTACAGCCACCCTGAACACTGAAAACTGGATTGCCGCCATGCTGCGCGTGGCCGCGCGATTCGGTAAACCGGCCGATGGCAAAACCCTGCGACAGCAGATGCGCTGGTTTGAACATCTGCCGGTGTCCCAGCAGCTGGAGCGGCTTTCCGGTCTGCTGGGACTGCATCTGACAATGGTGCCCCAGAATAAACTGCGCTGGCGTCAGGAGATCACCCCTGTGGTGCTGGTGCTGGAAAATGCCAGCGTGGCGGTGCTGGAGAGCATCGATAAAGAGGGCAGCGCGCGCTACTGGCTGAGTGAAGGCGGCGACGTGGTGCGGGAAAGCCCGTTAACTGAACTGCTGGCGCGTGCGCAGGGGGATGTGGGGGTCACGGGCGTCGCGGCGCGGGGCCGGGATGCACGCATAGATGAGTTTATCCAGCCCTATGAGCCGCACTGGTTCTGGAAAAATTTTCGTGGCATGGGACGCCGCATCACGGAGATCTCGCTGGCCTCGGTGGTCAGCAATGTTCTGGCGCTGGCCGGCATCCTCTTTTCGATGCAGGTCTACGATCGGGTGATCCCGGCGCAGTCGCAGTCGACGCTCTGGGTGCTGTTTGTCGGCGTGCTGATTGCGGCGGCTATTGAGTATCTGATCCGGCTGATGCGCACCCAGGTGTCGGACCTGATGGGCAAACGGATCGACCTGAAAGTCTCCGCCATGCTGTTTGCCCGGGCGATGAGCATCCGCAATGAAGCGCGGCCAAAATCGACCGGCTCGTTTATCTCGCAGCTGCGTGAGATTGACCAGGTGCGCGAGCTGCTGACCTCCACCACCGTGGGGGCGGCTGCCGATCTCCCCTTTGTTATTCTCTTCCTGTTTATCATGTCGTTTGTCGGCGGCTGGCTGGTTCTGATTCCGCTGGCGGCCATTCCGCTGATCGTGATCCCCGGTCTGCTGGTGCAGATCCCGATGGCGCGGCTGGCGAAAGAGGGGCTGCGTGAGGGGGCGCTGCGCAATGCGGTGCTGGTGGAGACCATCGAAGGCATTGAGGATATCAAGGCTCTGCAGGCCGAGCCCTATTTTCAGCGCCAGTGGGAACAGACGCATGAAGTCAGCGCTTCAATCAGCAATCAGCAGCGCCTCTGGGGTGCGCGTCTGACCGGCTGGGCGGCGACCGTGCAGCAGCTCACCTACGCGGGCATGCTGGTCTTTGGCGTCTACCTGGTGCTCGATTCGCAAATCACCACCGGGACCCTGGTCGCCTGTAGTCTGCTCTCCTCACGGACCATCGCCCCGCTGATGCAGCTGACGATGGTCTTCTCACGCTGGCAGCACGCCAAAATGGCGATGAAAGGGCTGGATGAGCTGCTGAAGAAGCCGCTGGATCAACCGGAAGCCAGCACGCTGGCGCACTGTCCGACGCTGACCGGCCATTACGATCTGCGCAACGTGCACTACAGCTATGACGAAGAGAATGAAAAAACGGTGCTCAGCGTGCAGCAGCTGCAGATCAAGCCGGGCGAGAAGGTGGCGATCCTCGGCAAGGTGGGGGCCGGAAAGTCGACGCTGCTGAAGATCCTGGCGGGTCAGGCACTGGCGACCCAGGGCAAGGTGATTGTGGATGGCGTCGACATCGAACGCATCGATCCCGTCGACCTGCGCCGTCAGCTCGGCTGGCTGTCACACGACTCCCGCCTCTTCTTTGGCACGCTGCGGCAGAACCTGATGCTGGGCAATCCCCACGCCAGTGAGCAGGAGATGCTGCAGGCGCTGCGCATCAGCGGCGCGCTGTCGCTGGTGCAGCAGGATGCCGCCAGCCTGGATCGCATTATCAATGAGGGGGGACGCGGACTGTCGGGCGGACAGAGACAGATGGTGATGCTGAGCCGGATGATCCTGCGTCAGCCGCAGGTGGTGTTGCTGGATGAGCCCACCGCGGCGATGGATGAACAGCTGGAGGAGCAGGTGATCCGGCAGCTGCAGGGCTGGATCAGCGGGCGAACGCTGGTGCTGGTGACTCACCGTCCGGCGCTGCTGAAAATGGTCGATCGTATTGTCGTCATGGATAACGGCCGGATTGTGGCCGATGGCCCGCGCGACGACATTCTGCGCCGCGCGACGCCGCCGTCGCCCGGTAAAGGAGGTGCCGCATGAGTCTGGTGATTGTTGATAAAGATCTTGCCCGCCATGAGCGCCGCACATCGGCGATTATCTGGCTCTGCACCGCCGCGCTGGCCCTTTTTCTCATCTGGGCGCACTTCGCCATTCTGGATGAGGTCACGGTCGGCACCGGCAAAGTCACCCCCTCCAGCCGCGCACAGGTGATCGACAGCCTGGACGGGGGCATCGTCAAGCAGCTTAACGTTCATGAGGGTGACATCGTTGAGAAAGGGCAGGTGCTGGCAACGCTCGATCCTACGCGCTTTCAGTCGAACTTCGGCGAGGCGCAGGCGAAGGTGCGCACGCTGCGCGCCTCTGCCGAGCGGCTGGAGGCGGAGCTCTCCGGCACGCCGCTGACCTTCAGCGCAGAGACCCTTAAAGAGCCGCAGCTGGTGACGCGGGAACGTCAGCTCTATGAGTCGCGACGTCGCAACCTCACCGAAACGATCAGCAATCTGCAGCAGTCGCTGCGGCTGGTGCAGGATGAGCTGCGGCTGACGGAGCCGCTGGTAGCCAAAGGCGCGGCCGGCCAGGTGGAGGTGATTCGTCTGCGCCGTCAGGTCAGCGATCTGCGCGGCAAAATCGATGAGGCGCGCAATGACTATCTGGTTCGTGCGCACGAAGAGCAGGTGAAAAACAATGCGGAACTGGATGCGCAACTGCAGGTGGCCGCCGGCAAAGAGGATCAGCTGACCCGCGCCACGCTCTACTCGCCGGTGCGCGGCATCGTCAAAGATATTCAGGTTACGACGGTGGGGGGCGTACTGGAGCCGGGTGGCAAACTGATGGAGATCGTTCCGCTGGAGGATCAGCTGCTGATTGAAACGCGCATCAACCCGCGCGATATCGCCTGGATCCGGCCTGGCCTGGCAGCCATTGTCAAGGTGACGGCCTACGACTCCTCTATCTATGGCGACCTGCCGGGTGAAGTCGAGACGGTCTCACCGGATACCCTGCAGGATGAGGTAAAACGCGATCAATATTACTACCGGGTCTACGTGCGCACCCGGAAAGCGGAGCTGACCAACCGGGCCGGGCGAAAATTCCCGATTGTGCCCGGTATGGTGGCCAACGTGGAGATCAAAACCGGTCAGAAATCGGTGATGGATTATCTGATTAAGCCCCTGAATAAAGTCAAAGAATCGCTGCGGGAGCGCTGAGACTTTTCTGAAGCCACTCTGACCGCCTGCTTAATTACGGTGATAAATTAACATGGCGGTTATTTCAGCATTCAGGCGGGAAAAGGGGGCGAAATTTACCCCTCTGTGCGGTAACCGCCGGATGTTAATTTAACCCACTTAAGAAAGTTTACGCAGATATAGCGAAACGGTAAGTCGCAGGCAAAAAAAAGCCGGACAAACTGTCCGGCGGGAAATAATAAGTTGTACATCTCATTCGGGGAGAATGAAGGTAATAATGGAATAAATGATGATAGCGGGGACTATTCTATTCCCAGATGCGTCATAAGTTTTATCATTCAGTGCTTCGGAATGATCTGAAATAACTCATTGATAATCAATGAATCTGAATGGGTTTAGCGATTTGTGCGGCAATTTTTATCGATCTGTGCTGGTTATTAGTTCCCCGAAATTTACATTATGAAATAACTGTTTCGACTTGTGTAACACTTTTGGAAATTTAGTAGCATTTTCCAGGTGGATTATTACCCGTTATAAAAGAACAATGGCCTGCCGGCTGAATTTTAAACATTCAGTTAGCAGTGGCAAATTATAAAGGCACATAACAGAGGGTAATAAAATGAAACGTCGCGTTCTCTCCCTGGTGATCCCTGCATTGCTGGCAGCAGCAGGATCAGCAAACGCAGCTGAAATTTATAACAAAGACGGCAACAAACTGGATCTGTTCGGTAAGGTTGACGGTCTGCACTACTTCTCTGACAACGACGGCTCTGACGGTGACAAGTCATACGTTCGTTTTGGCTTCAAAGGTGAAACGGAGATCAGCAACGAGCTGACCGGTTATGGTCAGTGGGAATATCAGGCTGCGCTGAACAACTCCGAGGATGAAGGCACCGCCGACAGCTATACCCGCGTGGGCTTTGCCGGACTGAAGTTCGGTGATGCCGGTTCATTCGACTACGGCCGTAACTACGGTGTCGCCTACGATATCGGCGCATGGACCGACGTGCTGCCAGAGTTCGGCGGGGATACCTATGGCGCTGATAACTTCATGTTCCAGCGCGGCAATGGCATGGCGACCTACCGTAACAATAACTTCTTTGGTCTGGTGGATGGCTGGAACTTTGCGGTTCAGTATCAGGGCAAAAATGATAACAACACCGAGTCGGCTGGTGGCCGCGACGTGCTGGGTGAGAATGGTGACGGCTGGGGTCTGAGCACCACCTATGATCTGGGCTCAGGTTTCGGTATCGGTGCAGCCGCATTCCAGTCCGATCGCACGAACCGCCAGAATGGCGGATCAGAAGGTATCCTGGGACGGGGTGATAAGGCGGAAGTTTACACCGGTGGTCTGAAATATGATGCCAACAACGTCTACCTGGCGGCCATGTACTCACGCTCTTACAACGCCACCCGCTTCGGCGACAGCAGTGACAGCTCTTCAGCCTACGGTTATGCCGATAAAGCGGACAACTGGGAGCTGGTTGCCCAGTATCAGTTCGACTTTGGCCTGCGTCCTTCTCTGGCCTACGTGACCTCACGCGGCACCGATGTGCAGAACTGGGGCAAACAGAACCTGAAAAAATATGTTGATGTCGGTGCGACGTACTACTTCAACAAAAACATGTCCACCTACGTTGATTACCAGATCAACCTGCTGGACGACAACGACTTCACCGACGCAGCCGGTATCAACACCGACGACGTGGTGGCACTGGGTCTGGTTTACCAGTTCTGAGTCAACAGGGAGCGCAGTTACCGCTGCGCTCCTGCGTGACCCTGTGGGCTGATCACGTCAGCCTTGCGCCATTTTGCCGGTTCCGCCACCGTGGTTTCTGGCGATACCACGCTGCCAAATCGCGCACCTTCAAAGGCTACACCCGCCAGGGTGAAAGCTGAAAAGCTCAGCCAGTGCTGCCAGGCTGCCTGCCATCCGGAATTTTTCATTCTGCACCTCTCATCAGAGATAAACACTGTTTCAACAGTGCAGAATTCATGCCAGCTTAACCGCTCTCACAGCCACAGACTTTACGCCTGCTTTGATACACTTGCTGCGCCTGACGGGAGCAGATTGCCCCACGGCGGTGCAGTGCAGCCTGTTAATGGCGCGGCCGGGAAGGGAGCATGTGACGATGACGACGCTGATGCAGAACTTTATAGGTGCTGAAAACAAACAGCCCCAGGGCAATGGCGAGAATCAGATAGATCATCTGCTGCTCCTTTATTAAATGAATGTCGATCGCCTGATTAAAGGCGGGCAGAGGGTAGATGACGGGTCAAGTTTGAGGGGCTTAACAGAGAGATTCAACTCTCTTTAAGCGTCTTTACCCGAAGTTTATGCTTTGTAGCAGGTCGGAATAAAGTGTTACAAGTGAGGAAGGATGCGTTATCAGACTAATCTGCTGCTTACAGCAGTGCTGGCACTGTCATTAGTGGCCTGCGATAAACCTGCGGCTGAACCGGCGCTGGTGCTGGAAGGGAAAACGATGGGAACCGTCTGGCGGGTGAGCCTTGCGGGTGTCGATCAGGCGCGCAAGGCGGAACTGCAGCAGCGTATTCAGCAGCGGCTGGATGCTGACGATGCGGAACTCTCGACGTGGAAGCCGGACTCCGCGCTGTCACGCTTTAACCAAAGCCGCGATCTCACACCGCAGCCGGTGAGTGAAAACATGGCAGATATTGTCACCACCGCACTGCGGATTGGCCGTAAAACCGGTGGCGCGATGGATATCACCGTCGGCCCGCTGGTCAATCTGTGGGGCTTCGGCCCGACGAAACAGCCCGTCCACACGCCCGATGCTGCACAGATCGTGGCCGCCCGGGCGGAGACCGGTCTGCAGCATCTGCGGGTGGTGCAGGGCGCCGGGGGACAGTGGCTGCAGAAAGATCTGCCGGGGCTCTATGTTGACCTCTCAACCGTCGGCGAGGGCTTTGCGACCGATCATCTGGCGCGACTGATGGAGCAGCTCGGCATCAACAACTATCTGGTGTCGGTGGGCGGCGCGGTGCTGAGCCGCGGGCTGAATGCGCAGCAGCAGCCCTGGCGGGTGGCGATCCAGAAACCTACCGACCGCGAGAATGCCGTTCAGGCGCGCGTTGATCTGCAGGGGCACGGCATCAGCACCTCCGGCAGCTATCGCAACTATTATGAACTGGACGGCAAACGGATTTCTCATGTCATCGATCCCGTTACCGGACGGCCTATTGAGCATAAGCTGGTTTCCGCCACGGTGATTGCCACCACGGCGCTGGAAGCGGATGGCTGGGATACGGGCCTGATGGTACTCGGCACGGAGAAAGCCAAAGCGCTGGCACTCGAACAGCATCTGGCGGTCTATCTGATCAGCAAACAGGGCGATAAATTTGTCAGCTGGATGTCGCCGCAGTTTGCTGCTTTCCTGATCCCCGCTGAAACGACCGGAGAACCCTGATGTTAGATCTCTTTAGTGAAGAGCAACCCTGGCAGGAGCCGCTGGCAGAAGGCGCCGTGATCCTGCGCCGCCGCGCGCGTGAGGATGCGGAAACGCTCTATCAGCAGGTGATGGCGATTGCAGAACAGAATCCGTTTGCCCATCGCATTACGCCCGGCGGGCACCGCATGTCGGTCGCGATGACCAACTGCGGCGACTTTGGCTGGTCGGTGGATTCGCGCGGCTATCAGTATGAGCAGCAGGACAATCTTAATGGCCGCCGCTGGCCCCCGATGCCGCCCCTGTTTCGCACCCTGGCGCAACAGGCCGCCCTTGAAGCGGGCTTTCCCGGCTTCAATCCGGATGCCTGTTTACTTAATCGCTATGAACCGGGCGCAAAGCTGACGCTGCATCAGGACAAAGATGAAAAAGATATGCGCCAGCCCATTGTCTCCGTGTCGCTGGGGCTACCGGCCGTGTTTCAGTTTGGCGGCTTTGAGCGGGGCGACGCTACTCAGCGGGTGCTGCTGGAACATGGCGACATTGTGGTGTGGGGCGGGCCGTCACGCCTGCGTTATCACGGTATCCTGCCGCTCAAGCCCGGCGTGCATCCGCTGGTGGGCGCCTGGCGTTATAACCTCACGTTCCGCCGCGCCTTCTGAGCCCTGGGGCGCGGGACGGCCTGGTGAGAATAACTATTGCTATCATTCCGCATCCCATTACACTGCAGGCTGTTTTTTGACTGCTGGATTGCCTGCATGACGTTGCTACACGTTGTTTTTCGCCAGTTCCGCTGGCCTTTCATTGGGGTGATTGCCCTGACGCTGTTAAGCGCAGTGCTGGGCATCGGGATGATCGCCTTCATCAACCGCGAAATGATTGTCGCCATCAACACCTCTTTTGCGGTGCTGCCGCAGTTCCTGTTGCAGCTGGTGGTGCTGATGGCGGTCACGCTCGCCTCGCAGCTGGCGCTGACAACGCTCGGCCATCAATTTGTCTGGCGGCTGCGCGGTGAATTTATCAAACGTATTCTCGACACCCGGGTTGAGCGCATTGAGCAACTCGGCAGTGCCCAGCTGCTGGCCGGGCTGACCAGCGATGTGCGCGCCATTACGCTGGCCTTTGTGCGGCTGCCGGAGCTGTTTCAGGGCGTCATCATTACCCTCGGTTCGGCGATCTATCTCGCCTGGCTCTCTCCGGAGATGTTACTGGTGACCAGTCTCTGGATGGCCGTCACGCTGGTGGGCGGCTGGCTGCTGGTCTCGCGGGTCTATCAGCATATGGCGAAGCTGCGGGACATCGAAGATAGCCTCTATCGCGATTACCAGACGGTGATAGAGGGGCGTAAAGAGCTGCAGCTTAACCGGTCGCGCGCTCAGCAGGTCTACGACACGGTTTATCAGGAAGATGCCCGCGCCTGGCGTCATCATATTGTGCGGGCCGACACCTATCATCTCAGTGCGGTTAACTGGTCGAACATCATGACCTTAGGCGCTATCGGCATCGTCTTTTTTATGGCTAACAGCCTGGGCTGGGCTGACACGGCCGTCGCCGCGACCTTCTCCCTGACGCTGCTGTTTCTGCGCACGCCGCTGCTCTCGGCGGTCGGTGCGCTGCCTACGCTGCTCAGCGCGCAGGTGGCGTTCCGTAAGCTTAACGCCTTCGATCTCGCTCCTTATCAGCCCGGCTTCCACGCGCCAGCCGCCACCGCGGCGTGGCAGACGCTGGAGTTACGTGATGTCTCCTTCCACTACGGCGACAACGGCTTTAAGGTCGGGC
>NZ_PUGA01000039.1:0-60332 GCF_003236725.1 Pantoea sp. ARC270 | reverse complement strand
GCCAATAGCCGCTACCTGATTACCGTTAACCCTAAACTCAACGGCCTTGGGCAGGTTAATCAGGGGCTGTTCAATGACCTGAATACACTCCTTGGCAAACAGCCTGCTACCACGCCACTTCAGGAAACGCGTCCTCAATATACAGACGAGAAGGCTTTCCTTGGCTCCTCGTACATGCTCGACCGTCTTAACCTGAAGCCAGATTATGACTATCGATTCCTCGGCGATGCGGCGTTTGATACCCGCTATGTCAGCAACGCGGTACTGAATCAGACCGGCAACCGCTATATCAATGGCCTGGGTTCCGACCTTGAGCAGATGCGCTATCTGATGGATAACGCTGCCGCCGCTCAGCAGTCAATGGGCCTGGAATTTGGTGTTTCACTCTCTGCAGAACAACTCGCCTCATTAGACAAGAGCATGCTCTGGTGGGAAGCCACCACGATCAACGGTGAAACGGTGATGGTGCCGAAGCTCTATCTGTCGACAAAAGATGTCGAAGTGCGTGATGGCAGCGTGATCGCCGGTAATAACGTGACGCTGAAAGGCGGCAACGTTACCAACACCGGTAGCAGCGTGATGGCTAAAAACGATCTGACCATCGACAGCCAGAATACGCTCAGTAACCTCAATGCCGGTCTGCTCCACGCGGGTGGCGATCTGCAGCTCAGCGCGTTGAATGATATCAATAACGTCAGCGCAACTATCAGCGGTAAGAAGGTGGCACTGGAGAGTGTTAACGGTGACATCAACAACCTGACTACGTCACAGCTCTGGCATCTGGATGCAGACAACGGCAACGGAGCGAAGAAATCCTATACCGAAACGCTGACCGGGCCGACCGCGAGCATCACGTCACTGGAATCACTTAGCCTCAATGCGGGTAACAATATTGCCGTTACCGGCGCTAACCTCAACGCGGGTGGCGATCTGCTACTTAACGCCTGGAATGATATTGCGATCACCGGCAATCAGAATATCACTGGCGGCGCGCAGTCCGGTTTCGGAAACCGCTGGCAAAAGATTGATGCGACCAGCACGACCACCGTCAACACAGTCGGCAGCCAGATTGCCGCAGGCGGCAACATGGCGATGCAGGCAGGCCACGATCTGACCGTTACTGCCAGCAGCATCAACGCCGGTAAAAACGCGGCGCTGGCAGCCGGTAATGATCTTAATCTCAACAGCGCGACCAGCAGCAAGAATGAGGTGAAGGGCAAACGTGAAACCCATTCAACCGGTGTGGATCGCACGACGCTGACCAGCGGCGGTGATTTAACACTCCAGGCCGGACGCGATCTCAATAGCCAGGCAGCAGGCATTGCTGCAGACAAAGACGTCACCTTACAGGCAGGGCGTGACGTCAATCTGCTGGCGGCGGAAACCGGTTCCGGCAATAGCTATAAAGCCGGTAAGAAGGTTGAGATTAATGAGTCGGTACGTCAGCAGGGCACGGAAATTGCGAGTGGCGGGAGTACCAGGCTGCTGGCGGGTAATGACATCACAAGCCAGGCCGCAATAGTCACAGCCAATAAGGATCTGGCGCTGCAGGCTGGACACAACGTCAATATTACCACTGCGACGGAGAGTGATTATGCCTATCGCGAAGAGACCAAAACCAAAAAAGGTTTCCTGAAAAAGACGACTACGCACACCATTCAGGAAAACAGCGACACCCGTGAAAAGGCCTCACAACTGAGCGGCAACACCGTGTCTGTCATTGCTGGCAACGACCTGACCGTACAGGGCTCCTCTGTTGCCGGTGACAAAGGCGTCGCACTGAGTGCAGGCAATGACCTTAATATTGTTACTGCCACCAATACTGAATTTACCTACAGCCTGAAAGAGAAAAAGAAAAGCGGTCTGATGGGTGGTGGACTCGGTCTCAGTTATGGAAAACAGTCGGCTAAAAGCGAACGTAACGGCGACCAGGTCACGCAGAGCGATGCGCGAAGCCTGGTGGGTGCAGGCAACGGTGTGGTCAGCATGACGGCAGGTCACAACGCACTGATTAAGGGAAGCGACGTTGTTGCGGGCGGCCAGAATGGCGAAATCAGCGTGACGGCGAAAAACATCGCTGTCGTGGCGGGTCAGGATCAGGTGCGCGAAACCGCGAAGCAAACGTCGAAAAGCAGCAGTTTCGGATTGAGTCTTAATCTCACGCCGCTGGACACCATTCGCAATCTGCGCGACATCATGAATAACACCAGTTCAGTGTACGAGCAGGTGAAGCAGGTCGGCAATGAGTTGGGCGCCAGCACGCTGGATTCTCCGGCACCGGGACTGACCTATGGCCGTTCAGGCAGCAAAGTCAGCCAGAACAGCGAGAGCACCTTTCAGAGTGGCAGCACGCTCAATACCACCGGAAATTTGCTACTGAAGGCACGCGGCGATTCAGATACGCATACCGGCAACATTCTGGTGGAGGGCAGCAACCTTAACGCTGGTGGCAGAGCCTCACTGGACGCTACGCGTAATATCAACATCACCACAGCCTCTGACAGCCAGAAGGCTGCAACCAATAGTAGTAGCAAGAGCTGGTCAGCAACGACATCAGCCTCACTTGGTGCGCTGGCACGCAGCGGCGGCGGGTCGCCGAACAATGGTTCGGCAGGGACTAATTACGGCTCGAAAAACAACCAGATGAGCGGCGACAGCAGCATGCTCGCGCAACACACTTCCGCGATAACCGCTGGCAGTGTTGACATCACCAGTCATAAAGGTGACATCGCCATCAGCGGTTCAACCCTGACCGGCACCACCGGCGTCTCGCTTAACGCGGAGCAGGGTAAGATCAGCGTCGTAGCAGGCGAAGACCGCCAGCAGGCATCGGCCTCTGGATCTGACCACGCTATAGGCGATCTGGGCGGCGACGGTTACAGCGGAACGGTTGGTGTGGGTCATAACAGCTGGAAAAACGCGAACACGGGTACGCAGCAGAACACCGTGCGCAGCGGTATCGTCAGTACGCTGGGTAACGTTTCGATTAATGCAGGCAAAGAGGTAAACCTGCAGGGGGCAGACGTTTATGCAGGCAATTCGCTGAGCGTTAACGGTGAGAATATCCACCTTGATCCTTCAAAAGATACGCACGAAGGCAGTAGCAGCAGCAAATCCTCACAGTATGGCATCACCGCGCAGGTCTCCGGCTACGGCGTGAGCATGGCACAGGCGGCAGACAAGATGGCTCAGTCGCACAAACAAAGTGACGATCCTCGCCTGCAGGCTATTTATGCCGCGCAGGCGGCCATGACTGCGCTGTCGGCTTACAACCAGAACACCGCAGCCGTCAAAGTCACAGTAAGCGCCACCGCGGGCAGCAGCCATCAGTCCGTGGAACAGAAAAGCACGCTGCAGAGCGGAAGCGTGCTTAAGGCAGGCGGCGACTTAGCGGTCACGGCGAAACAGGACATCACCGGTGAGGGGGTAAAAATCAGTGGAGATAACGTCTCGCTGAATGCGGGTCGCGATATCGCCCTGAAAAGCGCCGAGGATAGCAGCAGCCAGCAATCAAGCAGCGGTGGCAGCAATTACGGTGTCGGTGTTGGCTTCGGCCTTGGCGGTAGCCAGAACGGCTTCTCCATTGAGCTGGCGGCCAGCCAGAACAGCGCAAACGGAAACGGTAGCAGCATTACTCACCACAATAGCGAAGTCTCCGCTGCGGGTGATCTTACGGTCAAAGCGGGTCAGGACGTCACGCTGAACGGAGCAAACCTTAACGGTAATCACGTTGACCTCAATGCGGGCCGCAACCTGGACATTGCCAGCCAGCAGGATCGTGCAACCTACGACAGCCATCAGAGCTCTTCCGGCTTCAGCGCAAGTATCTGTATACCTCCTATCTGTGCGGGCGTACCGGTGCAGGGCAGTGCCAGCATGAGTGGAAGCAATATATACAATGATTTTGATTCTGTGCGACAGCAGAGCGGGATCAGCGCGGGTGATGGTGGCTACAATATTTATGTCGGCAACCATACCCAACTTGATGGTGCGATTATCGCCTCATCCGCAACGCCGGACAAAAATCATCTCAGCACCGGGACGCTTGGCTGGACGGATATTGAAAACCACGCCAATACGGGCGGTAACGGCTTTAGCGTAGCTGTCAGCGGCAGCATGGGAAAAAACACTGCCCATACCTCTGACAGTTCAATAAACAACGCATCGAAATCGGGTCAGTCTCAGTCGGCGGGCGGCAACTCATTGCCTGTGGGCACGCTGCAGCAGACGAAAGACCTCGCCAGTTCAATTACTTATAGCGCTATCTCACCGGGAACGATTGAAATCCGCAATCCGGATGCGCAAAAGCAGGATGTGTCACAAATCAGCCGCGACACCGCCGCGGCAGAGAATGTGCTGAAAGATAAGTTTGATGTGCAAAAAGCAGAAGGCAGCCTTGCCATCCAGCGTGAAATGGCCGTACTTGGCCAGCAGGCGATTCAGCAGACCTTTGATGCACTGAAGAAGCAGGAGAAAGAACAGGAGAGAAACAAGCTTAAAAACGATGCCGCGTTCAATAAGCTTTCAGAAGCGGATCAGAAAAAAGCACTTGATAATATCGATCAGAATGTTGAAGAGAAGTACGGTATCGGGTCGGACCTGCAAATTGCTGCGCAGGCTATCAGCGGGCTGTTTGCCGGGCTTGCTGGCGGTAACGTCAGCGGCGCGGTGGCGGCAGGTGCAGCCCCCCTGCTGGCGCAGATGGTCAAACAGGTCTCGCAGGGTAACGAGCCTGTGCGCGTGCTATTGCATACGCTGGCGTCAGGGCTGATTGCGAAAGCACAGGGAGGCAGTGCCATTGGCGGTGCGGCGGGTGGACTGACGGCAGGGATGCTAAGCTATAACGACGCGCTTAGTCACCTGCTATACGGCAAGAATGCTTCAGAACTGTCCGCCGATGACAAGATGCTGATTGCAAACATTGTAACGCTGGCGAGTGCAACAGCAGGCGGTACGGTTGATGGCAGCGCTGGAGTGGGTAGCGGTGCGTTTGCTGGCAGAACTGAGCTTGAGAATAACTCGCTGTCCGGTGATTATGCGCGTGCAACGGCGAACCAGGCTGCTGAATCTCTTAAGGATAAGGTCAGGGAAAAACTGGGTGAGGGCACAACCTCTTCCATTGCGAATGGCATTATTAACGCTCTTGCTGATACCGGCGATGCGGCATTGGGCGGAGCGGATTACGCTGCTGACGCAGCAATGGCGCTGGCGTCGTGCGCAACCGGGGACAGTTACTGCGGTACAGCGCTTAATGACCTGTCCGGTAAGAATCAGGCGGTAGCGGACAGTGTTAAGGCGCTGATGAGTAGTGATACCTGGTCTGCGGTAGCTGATACTATTAAGCAGGCATCCGAAGGGAACCAAATGGCGCTGGAAGCCACGGGCGGGATGCTGGCCGGGATTATCTTGCCGGGTAAAAAAGTTCCACATGTTCCAAATGCCGGGGCTGTAGGAAATATCGGCGAGTTTTTTAAACAGTCTGGATTTGGCAGCGAAATTAAAGAATTATCTAAGAAAACTAGTAAGAAATATCAGGGGCAAGCTGTCTATAAAGCAAATGAATCGGTCGGTGATTATATTAAAAAGGGTGATCAATTTTATTTAGATGCTAAACATAAAGATCATATTGAGGTTTTTGATAGTACCGGGACGAAAGTAAAAGCAGTCCTTAATCTTGATGGTTCTTTTAATGATGCAAAAACTAAGGCAGCCAGAGCTGAAGGACGGAGGTTACCCAAATGATTGATATTAGTATGCTGGATAAATTCAAGGATGCTTATCTAGAATTATTAAAGCAGCGATCATCAGAAGAGCTAGATGCAGACGATCTTTACTTATCAGAAGGTTATTCAATTGTTGAAAGTATTCAAAGAGATATAAGAAATCTTAATTTAACAATTGAGCTTTTCCTAAATGCGAAAGAAAATAATGACGAGTTAGCAATACAGGCATCTTTGCTCCGTATATCGACTTTCTTATCAGGAATATATGGCGTTTTTTATCAGGCAGGAGAGGATGTTGACAGGTATACCCTGCTTCCAAATACAGAGGATTTTCCTGAAAATTATAAGATACCAGAGTATTACAACTATCCTATCAAATAGTAAAACCCCAGCCAGTTGGCTGGGACTTTACGTTTATTAGTCATTAATCTGCCACCCTCCAGTCGGATGACCAGTTGCCCCGGCCCGGTGATCACCTCGATCTTCTGTCCGGTGGTAAATCCCAGCGCCTTCAGCCAGCGACCCTTGATGGTCAGCTGTGGCAGCGGGTTCGGCTGGCCTTTATTAGCCCGGCATCCTGCTGCGTAATCATGCGATCGTGATCTGCTGGCGGCGGTTTTGGGCATGCATATCACTGATTATGATACGTGTCAGCCTTAATTATTTCCTAAACTAAATATTATTATGTGCCTGACCAAAAGGTAGGAAAAAGCAGTATCATTCATTCAGGTGGGTAGTAAAATAATTTATAGATTTCGTCTGGCAGAGAGTGAAGGATAAGATAAAAATTTTTTTATAAAAGTAAATGAATGCCTTTCATTAACCTTTAGCAGGGTTTTTCAGTAATTGTCTTAATTCATCCTGACTCATTTAAAAGATAAAAGCCTCATACTTTCGCAGCAGGCTTTTATCGTCCTTTTACCTCATCCTCAGTGCATCAACTGGCTAATCACACCGGTCACGTCGAATTTTTTATTAACGACACCTTCCGCTGAAGCCTTGTCCACCAGCTGTGGCAGGTATTTCACCAGCAGATTCAGTGCATCATCGGTGTTGATACCCAGGCGTGAAGCGAGCTGTTCAATCGCTTCTGAGTGAATCATCTTCTGCACCATGTCACGGCTCAGGGCAACATTCTCCTCATTGCTGAGCCAGGAGTTCACTACCTCACTGTACTCACCACTCTGAAGATGGTTCACAATCGCGTGTAAACCGCCTTGCTGCTCAACCCACTCCAGCACACCTTTTACTTCCTGACTGGTCTGATTATTCAGGCCGCACATGGCCAGCACCTGGTCCAGTAAAACCATTCCGTTATTCCCCGATTTAAAAGATATCAGGACTGCCTGAAGGCTCTGATTTTATGAATGATGAACAGCACGATAACTGATCCCGCTGTCGCAATAGCAATGCTGAAAATATTGAAACCGCTGACCTTGCCAAAGCCCAGAAAGGTGCTGACTAACCCGCCAGTCAACGCACCCACAATACCGAGTATCATGGTCATGAAAATACCCATATGTTCCTTACCCGGCATAATACATCTGGCGATGATGCCAGCCAGCAACCCAAATACTACCCATGACAATAGACCCATTTCCTGCATCCTTTATTTTTTATTAATCCTATCAGCGTTTAACTGTGGTTTAATTCGTCAATTAAGAGCGGGTGTATCGTACGCCGCCTGCCTTTTATCTGGCAATGGTGTTTTCTTAATTAAATTAAACGTATCGGAAACAACGGGAGAAGAATTATGAGCATTCTGGATAGTATTAAAAATATAGGTGAGGAGTTGTTAAATACCGATAATAAGAATGTTGAAAATAAGCCTGATATCACCGCAGCAGGCAAGCGAACCTACACGGTAAAATCCGGTGACACGCTCAGCGCCATTGCAAAAGCATTCTACAGCGATGCCTCTCATTATATGAAAATCTTTGAGGCCAACAAAAATATTCTCAGCAATCCGGATAACATCGCGCCAGGTCAGGTGTTAATCATTCCGGAATAATCAGCAGCCAGCAGTTCACAGAGCATGGCCTGCTGGTTTTTATTTGCCGCTTACAGTGATAAAGGATTTCTGACAGGGCAGAGAGCATTTACGGTGTTCTGGTTTAGTCAGCTTTGCGAGAGAACAGGGCTGTTGAGATGAACAAAGAGTGGGGCATCTGAAAAGCAAAAAAGCAGCTATCCGGGGATAGCTGCTTTTTCTAATCTGGCTCCTCTGACTGGACTCGAACCAGTGACATACGGATTAACAGTCCGCCGTTCTACCGACTGAACTACAGAGGAATCGTTGGAACGAGGCGCATAATATCCAGCGGGCGAGGGGATGTCAAAGCCTGATTGCACCTTTATGACTGGCTGCTGAATAAATCAGCATTTTCCTGAGATTTCCTTAGGTTAGAAGGTGTTCCTCCCTCCGGATCATTAAATAAGACCAGACAGATTTCTTCTGGCATGCTACCGCCTTTTAGCGAACGGCGATCCGTTACTGACGCTCTTTTCAGAAACGCTTTGCTTTGCCATAGCCCCCGGGATCGGCGGCGGCAGCCTGTTCATATTTCTCAATCGTTCGGCGGGCACTGGATAATGATGATGCAGACATGACGTCATAAGGCTTTGCCGGATGGGCGGGATCGTCAGTGAAGCGGGTGCTGGGATCGTTCGCCAGCGAGCGTACGTCATAACGTCCAGGTTCCTCCGCACGCGCTTTTTCGACCATATGTCTGACAAACTTTTTCCCCACGGGGGGGTAGGTTGTCGAAGTCAATATACTTTCGATCTCCGACATTGGCATGGTACGTACATGACGCAGCGCCCACTGGGCGTGCGGATCGGGGCGGGGGTCGTTTCGTTGCTGGATAACGTCAAGCCTGCCCGGATCGAGTTTGCTGTTTTCCAGCGTGGTCACTATCGGCAGATGTTGCCATGCATCAAGCACGACCGGATCTTCCTGACGTTTGTCTCCTAACAGCACCAGAACGTGGTCATTATTGTAGAGCGTATTAAAAACGGGCTTACCGGCTCCTCTGGCTGCCACCTGTGTATAGGCCAGATCGGCAAATTCCTGACAATGTCCTCCCTGCACTCTCAGGGCGCTGTGTCCACTGGCATAAGCCCGATCCAGGCCTGTCGTAGCAGTAGGAAACCGTTGTGCAAAGCTTTCTCTGGCTTCATCACTGAAGCGCTCTGCTGCGCGCACGGCCATGATACCGCGCATTGCACTCTCTCCCTTATCAGCAACAAGCGGTAACCACTGATTACCCCCAGATCCTGCTTGCCTGCATACTTCCTGCTGGACTTGCGCCGCCAGATCCATGCTTTGCAGCGTTTGTGGAGAAACTACCCTGACCTGATGCTGAAAGGGGCCGGATGCCTGCATTTGCGTGGCACTGAGGCTCTGGTGAGCAGGCTGGCTCTGTGGCGTCTGGCGGCTGCTGCCAGTTGAAAATATACGCATCATAATCAGGCTCCGGCTTCACCAGTAATATGCTGGCTGATAATGCCCAGACGCTGTCCAAGCGTATGAGTATAAAAAGCCATGTTTTCGTAGAGGGCAATCAGGGTCTGAGGATCAGCGATGTTCATCGGCAAACGTGACCATACAACCAGCTCATCACTGTTTGCCGAAGCCGCCAGCACAATGGCAGGATTACCTTCGTTCATCAGATTTACCTGCAGAAGTTCCCAGAGAAGCCTGGTGGAGATGTCATCGGGTGTCCTGAAAGGAAGCAGGCAGCTAAAGGTGATGTGGTTAGCGGGATAATGTAAAAGCCGTAGCGATAAGTCTGACCACATCACGAGTTCAAAGGCTTCCTCATCGCCCCGTATCTCAGGCATAAAACTCAGGTAACGGAATAAAGGAGTCAGTGCACTGCTTAAAGATGTCGACATCATTCTTCCTTACTTATTTGTTTCGGATAGCAAACCGGCATGGCAAGGGCAGCCCGGCCAGCAAAGTATGAAAGAGTGAGTGAACAGAAAAAGCGTTTGGTTCCCTGTCCTGAGCAACAATGGCGAGCAGATGTGATGGGGTTAAAATAGTCGCGGTGATGAAGGAACGTCAGGTAAAGAGTAAAACAGGATCGGAAAGCAAAAAGCCCGCTCAGGTTTCCCTGAGCGGGCTTTTCTAATTCTGGCTCCTCTGACTGGACTCGAACCAGTGACATACGGATTAACAGTCCGCCGTTCTACCGACTGAACTACAGAGGAATCGCTGGAACGAGGCGAATATTAACGGCGACGCTCTGAAGTGGCAACAGCTAAAAAAGGGTTTATCATTCAACTGGCTAGGATTAACACAAAGCGATCGCGATTTAAGCAATTTGTACGCTGTCAGTGGCGATTCGGCTCAGAGGATCCTGCTGATAGAACTGACGCAGATGCTGATACATGGCCGGAAAGCGCTCAGCCAGCAGAACCGGAGCGGTAAAAAAGTATTCGGAGAGTACGGCGAAGCACTCAGCCGGATCGCTGGCGGCGTAGGGATCGATAGTCGCCGCCTGTTCTCCGACCAGCTCGACTTCACTCTCTATCTCCGCCATCGCAGCATGTAAATCCTTTTCCCATTGCGCCACGTCGCGCAGCGGGATCACCGGCACACCGCTGGTGTAGCCACTGCCGCGCGCATCAAGTTTGTGGGCGACTTCGTGGATCACCAGATTGAAGCCAGAGAGATCGAAAGAGTCCTGAATATCGAGCCAGTTAAGCACCACCGGCCCCTGCGTCCAGCTCTGACCGGCGTGAACGGCAGGCGCACTGTGAACCAGCCCATCCTCATCCTGCCACTGATCGTCCACCTTAAACGGCTCTGGATAGATCAGCACATCATGAAAACCGTCCAGCCATTCCAGACCCAGTTTCAGCACCGGCAGAGAGAAGAGCAGGGCGATGCGCACGCTGCGCAGTTCATCCAGCGCTGTTCCTTCCAGCGGCACCAGCTTCTTCTGTTGCAGGAAGCGTTGCGCCAGCGCTGTAAGCGCCTGCTGTTCGTCTTCACTAAGCAGGCTGAAGATGGGCTGGGCCAGCCCCTGCTGCCAGGGCAGCGCAGCCAGAAGGGTGTCGTTTTGCGTTTTCCAGGGCCATTTAAACATCGCAACTCCTGCACAGAACCGGACTCTTTCGCTATCCTGACTCGCCAGATATAAAAATGCCAGCATCGAATGCTGGCACCTTTGATCCGGCTGCAGGCCTGAGGGCTGTCTATTCAACCCGTTAGCGCGGCCGTTGTCTGTGATACAGCCCGCAAAGCGCAGGGCTGAAGGGCTAGTTGCGACCCACCCGCTGAAACTCAATCACCCAGACCCAGGGATTCACTTCCCAGCTGGTCGCGCCATACTGTTTTTGCCAGGCTTTGCGATAGGCCTCTTTCGGCGACTCTGAGTTTACGTTCATGGTGAAGAAGTTATTGAGGAAGTGCGAATCGGTCTGTACGCCCTCCGCCATAATGTCATCTTCGCTGATATCCTGAATCTTCTCAGCGCGAACGCCGGTGATCTCCAGATTGATGCGGCTGGCCCAGCGCGGCATGTGGATGGCGGTCTGCCAGCCAAACTCTTCCGCTTCCGGGGTGCTCATCGCGTGCTGACCCAGCTCATTGCTGTCGGCGCGGTACTGACAATATTCCGGCAGGCGGAACGGCGTCGGGTCACGCTCATATTCGGCCAGATCGCTCTCCGGCACCATCGGACCGCGCCAGGTTTCGCGTACCCACAGCAGATCACCCGGTTTACCATAAGGACAGTGATAGCTGATGTCGCTCATCGACATCAGTTTATAGCCGTGCAGATGATTCGCACTGACATCAAAAGCGTGTACGCCTTCATGATGATCCTGACCCGGACCAAAAGCCTGAGTTTTCATAATGCGCCGGGTTTGCGTTTGCTGGCCAACCAACAGGGCACGGACACGCTGTTCGGAAAAAAGAATCGGCCGTTCTTTCATGGAATACCTCTTGTTATTAGTAAAACCCGGTTACTGCTGTATACGTCCATTTGCTTCACATCTCATAACTATCATAAAAGCTTTAAATCATTTTGCTTAATAATTTGTCGCCTGACAGTCACTTTAAAATTGTCACAGAGGTAGTCAGTATTCCGCAAAATGCAAAAAGTGCACCAGAGCTTATCATGCAACCTTCGCCAGACGACGAATAGCCGGGATACAGTACGTTATAACGGTAAAAATGGGAACCTTTTCAGATTTTTTCCCCTGTCAGCGGCCACACTTTTACAAATAATGACGTGACAAAAGCCTCTTCCGTACCCTCTGGCAAGGCTATCCTGTTCAGATTAAACATTACCCCCGTTAAACTAATCTTCTTAGCCACAATTTATTAAGGAAAGGCTGAAAACCGATGAAATTGCGGTTATTGTCTGACAGAGATGCTATACAGATGATCCAGATCTCATTTTTCTGCCGGAAATTGCTGGCAGCCCCGCTCTTATCCACCGCTCTGTAAAAAAAATGTCATTAGCCAGTCGCTATGATGGCCTGACGTTCGCGCACCGATCACGACAGAGAACTGCTGTCGATCACCACAGGGAGATAGACTATGTCACTTACACTCTGGCAATCCCGTTATGAAAGCTGGTTTCAGGCGAACTGGATCCATGACGACGGCGCGCACGATATCGCCCATCTGCGCCGTGTCTGGATGAGCGCACAGCGTATCCTGAACGGTACTCCCGCTGATCCGCTGGTGGTGCTCACCGCCTGCTATTTTCACGATGTGGTCAATCTGCCGAAGAATCATCCGGAACGTCATCTGGCCTCCACCTATGCCGCCACGGAAACCCAGCGCATTCTGCAGCAGGATTTCCTCGATTTCCCGGCTGAAAAGATAGAGGCGGTAATGCACGCTGTGAAAACTCACAGTTTCAGCGCCGGTATCCCGCCTCAGACGCTGGAAGCGAAAATCGTTCAGGATGCTGACCGGCTGGAATCGCTGGGCGCCATCGGTCTGGCTCGGGTTTTCTATACCGCCGGGGCCCTGAACCGTCCGCTGTTCGACAGTCAGGACCCGCTGGCAAAAGATCGCGAACTGAATGATGCGCTGTGGACGCTGGATCATTTCCAGAAAAAGCTGTTGCGTCTGCCGGAAACGATGCACACGGAAGCGGGGCGGATGCTGGCTGAACATAACGCAGATTTCCTGGTGCGCTACATGGCGAAACTCTATGCAGAGCTTCAGGGAAATCTGGTGGGAATGGACGAGGCCGTACTGCGGGATTTCACGCCGCTGCGCAGTGAATATTAAATTTTTATGACAGTATGTTAATCGAAACGGTCATCCGGTAGCGTGTGAGCAATAACAAAAAAGGAGCTGCCTGATGACCGAAACTGTTAATTTAACGATTAAAATTGATCCTGAATTAAAAGAAACGATTAAACAGCTGGCGCTGGAAAACCAGATTTCCATGAGTCAGGAGATTGTGCAGCGGTTGCAGGCCAGTCTGGAAACGCATCCGCATCCGGCGATTGATAATCAGGACATTACCGAAGCGGCGGCGGAAGCCTCAGCCGCTTCTGATGCACAGGCCGATGGATTAAGCGCCAGCGAACTGAAACAGATACGGTTGCTGCTGAAAAAGCAGAGCAAGAAGAAGAAATAAACATGAAACCCGTCGCCAGACGGGTTTTTTTGCATCAGGCTGGACTGTTTTGTGGTGAGACTGTGCCTGCGAAGAGAACAGGGTCAGATCGGAAAGACGCAAAAACCGTCATCCCTGACACGCTCGACCCGCGCCATCCCTGGCGCGGGACGCTTTCCTCTTCTGATCCTGTTCCCTGCGCGTTGAGCTTATTCGTTGCTGTTAAACTCGCTTTGTCTGGGCCTGCATCATCAGGTGGTTTTTCTTTTCAGGAATCAGGGTTTCAGCTGACGGATATGGGGCAGCAGCAGCTGCGCTACCGCGGCGAACACCGGGACCACCACCGAGTTACCAAACTGCTTGTAAGCCTGCGTGTCTGAGACCGGAATGCGGAACGGCTCGTGGCCCGGTACATCAAAGCCCATCAGCCGCGCACATTCGCGTGGTGACAAACGGCGCGGTCTGCGCGCCATGTTTGCGGCATCGTGAAACTCCGCTTCCCCCAGCGCGCTGTCCCAGCCGCGGTCAATCAAGATCTCCGAGCCATCTTTGTAGTAGCGCGCCGATAGGGTGCGCACGCAGCAGTGCGGATTACGCGGATCGTTGAGGCCAAAGCCAAAGCCATTGCCTTTCGCCTTATGCTTTTTCGCATACTGATAGAGATAGCGCCAGAGCACCGGCGAGAGGATATATTTGTCATCCGGGTCGCTCTCCAGCAGGCTCTGCAGCGCAGGGACCTGAGCCGGGAAGAAGCGGCGGATATCGCGCAGGGTGAAATCCTGTTTTTTCAGGTCACGGCGGATCCCGACCAGCACAATGCGTTCGCGATGCTGCGGCAGGAAATGACGCGCATCGATCACTTTGGCATCCGGGCTGGTGTCACCGGCATCCGCGACCTCATAGCCCAGTTCATCCAGCGTCTCCATGATAATGGCGAAGGTGCGGCCCTTATCGTGGCTCTTGAGATTCTTCACGTTCTCCAGCACGAAAAAGGGCGGTTTCTTTGCGGCAAGGATGCGCGCCACGTCGAAAAACAGCGTCCCCTGCACCTGGCATTCAAACCCGTGTGCGCGGCCCAGCGCATTCTTTTTGCTGACACCCGCCAGTGAGAAGGGCTGGCAGGGAAAGCCCGCCAGCAGCACCTGATGATCGGGGATGGCAGCATCGATAGCGCGATAGATCGCCTCATCGTCGCTCAGGCCCGCTGGCTGTGTGACCTCACGGATATCGGTATTGAAGTGATGCTCCAGCGGATCGCTGTAGTGGTTAGCTTTATAAGTGCGAACCGCCTCTTTGTTCCATTCACTGGTGAAGACACACTTGCCGCCTATCGCCTCAAATCCTTTGCGAATGCCGCCAATCCCGGCAAAGAGATCGATAAAGCGAAATTCAGGATTATCATAATGGGCGGGCCGGGCCGGCAGCAGATCCTGCAGCAGAAGCTGTTCGGCTTCACTCAGCGGCGGCACGGCGCATTTGCCCTGGCGGATCCGGTTCAGGAGCGCGGGACTCCAGCGGGAGAAGCCCGCCTGCTGCAGGCGGGCCGTAAGATCACGAACCGAATAGATTGCCAGGACCTGCTGTAAGCGATCGGACGCTTCAGGAAGTGAATGTGCAGCAGAAAGTGGTTCAGCGAGGGCGGCGGGATGCATGCGTTTTTCCTTAACAGTGAGGCGCCTATGCTATCACTCCTGAGGCAGTGAGGAAATTGCCCCGATGTGCCCTGAGCTGGCGCGCCGGAATCGTCTGTTTTTGCGGCGCACGTTATGAAGGTTCGGCTGCCAGCTTTCGCTTTTCGTGGCGCAGACTAAAGTTGAATAACCAGCAAAAAAGGAGAGGCTATGGCTGATGTTCACTCCAGCGAAACACGCAGCAAAAATATGCGTGCCATTCGCGCTCAGGATACGGCCATTGAGCAACGTATTGCGCTGTTGCTGAAAGACCGGGGATTCAGCTTTCGTGTGCAGGATAAAAACCTGCCGGGACGGCCCGATTTTGTTCTCAACGACCAGCAGGCGATTATTTTTGTTCATGGCTGCTTCTGGCATCGCCATCACTGCTACCTGTTTAAACTGCCGGCCACCCGCACAGAGTTCTGGACGGGCAAGATTAACAGCAATGTTGAACGTGACCGGCGCTATGTGCAGCAACTGCAGGCGAGTGGCTGGAAAGTGTTGATCATCTGGGAGTGCGCGCTGCGCGGCAAACTGCGGCTGGCGGATCAGGATCTGCTGGAACGGCTGGAGGAGTGGCTGCTGGTCATGCCGGAGAGTGCCGAAATCGATCATCAGGGCATTCATCATTACAACGCTGATTGCTAATCAGAGTCATAATTGATTAGATCGGCCTTTTCTCCGTGGCCAGGAAGGAGCCTGAGATGAGCAGCATAAAACTGACGGTAAAACGCCTTTACCAGCTTCGCGACGAGCGGATGGTGAATACCCGCGCCACTGCGCGGGTCTACAGCGGCGACAGGCTGATTGCCACGGAGGAGATCACCGGCATGACCGAAAGCCCGGTAAGCAAATACCTGCATGCTGAAGGAACAGCAGGCGAGACGATTCGGGTGGAGTGGGAATGTGAGGGCATCGCCGACATGACCGTAACGGAAATTGAGCGCTGCCCATGTTGTCAACATAACGAACCAGACTAAGGATACAATTTTGGCGGGAACCAGTTTACTGACTTTACTTGATGATATTGCAACACTTCTGGACGATATTTCCGTCATGGGGAAAGTGGCGGCGAAAAAAACGGCCGGCGTGCTGGGCGACGATCTGTCACTGAATGCCCAGCAGGTCACCGGCGTGAAAGCCAACCGGGAGCTGCCGGTGGTGTGGGGCGTGGCGAAAGGATCGTTTCTGAACAAACTGATCCTGGTGCCGCTGGCGCTGGTTATCTCTGCGTTTGCGCCCTGGCTGATTACGCCGCTGCTGATGCTGGGCGGAGCCTATCTCTGCTATGAAGGGGTCGAGAAGGTGATGCACAGCCTGCAGCATGACAAGCAGAGCAAATCGCCGGAGGCGCGCCAGCAGCGGCTTGATTCACTGGCGAAGCAGAACGCGGCAGAGTTTGAGAAAAAGAAAATCAAAGGCGCAGTGCGCACCGATTTTATTCTGTCGGCCGAAATCGTTGCCATTACCTTAGGTATCGTTTCCGAATCACCGCTGCTCAATCAGGTGATTATCCTGGCGGGCATCGCCATTCTGGTGACGGTTGGCGTCTACGGCATCGTGGCGGCCATTGTAAAAATTGATGATCTGGGCTTCTGGCTGCGGGAGAAATCGTCGCGCGTTGCGCAGGGCATCGGCAGCGTGCTGCTGGCGGCCGCGCCCTGGCTGATGAAGATCCTTTCGGTCGTGGGCACCATCGCCATGTTCCTGGTGGGCGGCGGCATTGTGGTGCATGGCATTACGCCGCTGCATCACCTGATTGAAGAGGTCAGCGCTGGCTTCAGCGGCTGGATTGCGACGCTGCTCAGCAATGGCGCGAACCTGGTGCTCGGTTTTATCATTGGGTCGATCGTGCTGTTAGTGGTCAACCTTATTGCCAGAGTGCGTGGAAAATCGGTATAAAGCGCACTGCGATTTACGGTCAGGAGAATGACGATGAACGACGATATGTTTGAATTTGATATTGACGCACAGCTTGAGCAGGCGGAAGCGAAAGCCGAGAAAAAAGCCAGCGAAGTGCCGGACGATCTCGGTGATGAAGCCGATTGCGAAGGCTGTAAAATCTGACGTCAGCGTCGGTTCCTCATCAAAGCGGATAATATTTTTTATCCGCTTTTTTTATTTTCACTATATCCATCTGCTTAATTCCGAATTTGCCCTTTTTATGCGTGCCTTAACAGGCAGGAACCGCATTCGCCTGCTATAAAGAAAATAATCACTCAGGTTAATAAAAAGGAGCGCAGCATGGTTTTCGCAATCAGTGAAGAGGTTCAGCACAAGGAAGAAGGGCACACCATGGTGGTGACCGGCTACGCCAGTGGCATGGTCGAGTGTCGCTGGTACGACGGCTATGCGGTGCGCCGGGAAGCCTTTCGCAGCGATGAACTCTGCGCGCTGAATCCTGAGCAGCAGCTGGCGAGCTGAATCGCAGGCGGGCAGCGCGCCGCGAAGAACAGGCCCGTCAGGCTGCGGCGCTTTATCCCTTAAAGGCCTGCCACTCCGCAGGCCTGTTCTTCTATCCTGAAGCTTTATTGAGGCTCTGCGCCTCCACCGTCTGAACGCGGACACATTCCCTGTGCCGCTCCTGCTCAGACGTTGCCGTCGTTATCCTCCTCTACCGCCTGATAGATACGCTGCAGAACGTCAGGAAACGCTGACTGGACGCGGCTCCAGCTCGGAATAAAGGGCTTGTCGTTGGGACGCTCGATAAACGCCTGACCCGCCTCCAGAATCGACTGGGTAAACATCTCGACCGCCGCCTCTTCCACATGCTGATCGAACTTCAGGCCATTCATGACCGCTTCGTGGTTGTAGGTCTCCATCATATCCAGCGCATTGCGGTAGTAGGTCGCTTTCAGCACCCGGAATGAGTCGCTGGTGAGCGGAACGCCCATGGTGGCCAGCTTGCGCAGCAGTGACTGAACAATGTCGCTGCTCATTCGCTTCAGGCCGCCTGTGCCATCATCCTCGGCCAGCGGCTGATGTTTATGGTCATAGTTATCGGCGATCTCGACCTGACACGACTGGCGGGTGGTGTAGTTGCGGTAAATCTCCGACAGCACGCCGATCTCCAGTCCCCAGTCGCCAGGAATTTTAATGCCGTTGAGTACATGGGTGCGCATGGCAAACTCGCCGGAGAGCGGATAGCGGAAGCTCGACAGGTAATCGAGATACTCTGAGTGGCCATAGACTTTCTGCAGCGAGCGCAGCAGCGGCCCGACCAGCAGGCGGCCCACGCGGCCATTCAGCTTGCCGTCGGCCACGCGCGCATAGAAGCCCTTACAGAACTCATACTGAAACGCCGGGTTCGCCAGCGGATAGAGCAGACGTGCCAGCATGCCGCGCTCATAGGTGACGATATCGCAGTCATGCAGGGCCACACAGCTGGTGCGGTCGGAGGCCAGCGTGTAGCCGGTACAGAACCAGACGTTGCGCCCCTTACCCGGATTGGTGGGGGAGAGCCCCTCTTTATCCAGCTCCGCATCAATCGCCTTCAGGCGCGGGCCATCGTTCCACAGGATACGGTGGCGCTGCGGCAGCCGGGAGAAGAAGTCGCGGGCAAACAGGAACTGGTCGCGGTCGGCCCGATCCAGCCCGATCACAATTTCATCCAGGTAGGGCACTTTTGCCAGCTCATCGACGATATTGGTCAGCGCCGGACCTTCAAGTTCGGAAAACAGCGACGGCAGGATCAGCCCCATTTTGCGTTTGCGGGCAAAGCGAACCATCTCTTTTTCCAGCGACTCCACGCTGCGGTGGGTGAGGTTATGGAAGTTGGTGATTACGCCATTCTGATAAAAGTCACTCATCGCTTCATCCTTTTCATGCCCGTGGGCAGCTCATTGAGGTTGAGTCAAAAAATAGTCGAGCCCTTCACGCCAGCCTTCAGGGCCGTGGTGAGCGGTGTGATAAACCTGCTGCTGATCGGTGCGGCTGAGGGTCACCGGCGTTTTACTGTAGCCTTTGATGACGACCGCATAATCCACCGCATCCAGCATCGGGGCGTCGTTTGGCCCATCCCCCAGCCCGATAGTGACGCGTGGCTCGCCGGGAGAGTGTGCCAGCAGCCAGCGCAGGGCTTCGCCTTTACCACTGCCTGCCGGCATCACATGCCAGAAACGGCCGCCCTGAGTGAGCGCCAGCCCTTCTGCATGCAGTGACTCATGAAACCGGTCAAAGGCCTCATCGCTGTCGCGCCAGACCACCACTTCTGACGCATCCCGCTGACGGGAGAGGGCCGCATCCGCTTCACTCAGACCGGTCATGGCGGCCACCTCCGGATCGGAGAAGTCGTGAAACCCGGTGAAGCGGAAGTGGCTTTTCAGTCCAGCCAGACGCTCACAGAGCGCCTCATAGCTGAGGGCGCTATCAGGCAGACGAATCCGTTGCTGATCCAGGGTCTGCACCACGGCACCGTTTTCCGCAATAAAGGGGGAACCGGCGATGCCGAGCTTTTTCTGCAGCGGGACAATTTCAGCTGCGGTCTTGCTGGAGCAGATGACCAGCGGCACCGCATGCTCCCGGAGTGTGGTCAGCCATTCCGTGGCCGCATCCCAGCGATAGCTGTGATGGTCGAGCAGTGAACCATCCAAATCGGTAATTACCATTAAGGGGTGCTGAAGATCGGGCATGAACAGGCTCCTTTCATCACGTTCGCCGCTAAAGCAGCGATTTTTCAATATTATAGTTGAATATGGCGCACACTTTTTTTCCTGCCACACCAGCCAGAAATCCAGGAATATTCTTAAAAACAGGCCCGCAGGAAAGTGGGGCGTGTAGGAATTGTGCAGGGCTAAGTGACTGTGCAGCGCGGTGTTTTTAACCTGTATCGCGTCAGCGTGAGTGGGGCGGTTGCAGAAACGTGCATATCTGATACTTGTTCAGTCCGGGCAATCAGGTATTCTGCAACGGTGTTAAGAATTCCCTGGTGTAACGAATTGAATTTTTACCCGGCTTCCATGCCGGGTATTTTTTTGAAATCGATTTCAGCGGTTAGCTTCACAGGCGCGACAGTCACTGATGTCGATCTCAAACGCCTCCCCCAGTTCGGCGCCGGAACGAAAAACCTGACCATCAATCTCGCGTCGTGGCGACGGTCCCGCTTCCATAGCGTCCTGAATCTCACCCGACGTTCTGGCCTGAATCGCCGCCAGTAATCCTTCCATATCCACTCTGAGTTCGGCTGGCTGCGCCGCGCTGTCGTGCTTTTCCTCTGTCATTTTCAGACTCCTGAGAGCAAACAGAACTGTAAGTATAGAAGGCGGCAGAGAAAGGCGAGGAAGGGTTAATCGCAGATCAAAAAAAGCCCGCAGAGTGCGGGCAAAATCCTTGTTATTGCAGGAATGCTGCGCTGCCGGGGGGGCGATGCAGCCAGGAGAGTGTAACGGTCAGGCGCGTAAGAAATCCTGCCGTGCACTGTTAAAGAATCGAAAAAGGGCATCCTTACTCAGATTTACCTGACTTTTCCTGTTAACAGAGCAGATTCAGCTATAGTTGAGAATAAAGCTGAATTTTTTCAATACCTAAAGGAATGGTTATGGACCTCTTAAGAATTATTATCGCTATCCTGCTGCCCCCACTGGGCGTGTTCATGCAGGTCGGGTTTGGCGGCGCGTTCTGGCTGAATATCCTGCTGACCCTCTGTGGCTACATCCCCGGCATTATCCATGCCGTATGGGTCATTGCCCGCCGCTAACGCGCTGCATCCCTCAGGTTCTTCGGTTAGACTGTACGCAGTAAATCATCAGGAGAACCGACATGAAGGTAAATGACCGCGTCAGCGTCAGAACGGATGGCGGCCCGCGTCGCGTGGGCACCATTCTGGCGATGGAGCCGTTCAACGAGGGCACAATGTTTCTGGTTGCGCTCGAAGATTATCCGCTGGGCATCTGGTTTTTTAATGAGACGCATCAGCCGGATGGGATCTTCGTTGAGCCTTACCACGACGCCTGAGCCTGACGCGCATAAGAAAGCCGCCTTTCCGTTCCCGGAGGCGGCTTTTTGCACAGAAGGGCCCTGAGCGCTGTCGCCCGCGACCCCGCTTAATGACTCAGAAAGTTTCCCAGTTTTCGTTGCTGCCAGCCAGCGCCGGGCGGGGCGCGACGGCCACCGTTTTAACCGGCGCAGCCGGACGGGAAGCCATCGCGGTGGCCGCCGGTGAAGCCTGCAGGCGGAAGGCGGCGACGGCCTGGGTCAGTTTACCCGCCTGATCCTCCAGTGACGCGGCGGCGGCTGTCGCTTCTTCCACCAGCGAGGCGTTCTGCTGAGTGACGTTATCCATCTCGGTCACCGCCTGGCTGACCTGCTGAATCCCGCGGCTCTGCTCGTCGGAGGCGGCCGCAATCTCTGACATGATATCGGTCACCCGACGCACCGCCTCGACAATCTCACCCATCGTATTCCCGGCTGCGCCCACCTGCTGTGAACCGTCATTAATCAGTGCGACCGACTCGGCAATCAGAGACTCAATCTCTTTTGCCGCCTGCGCACTGCGCTGGGCCAGATTCCGCACTTCGCTGGCGACCACCGCAAAGCCGCGCCCCTGCTCACCGGCACGCGCCGCCTCGACGGCCGCGTTCAGCGCCAGGATGTTAGTCTGAAACGCAATGCTGTTGATGACGTTAGTGATCTCCGCAATCTTCTTCGAACTGCCGGAAATATTGGTCATGGTTTTCACCACACCGCTGACCAGCTCGCCGCCGCTGCGGGCCTTGCCGGAGGCATCGGCAGCCAGCTGACTGGCGTGATGCGCGTTCTCCGCATTCTGCTTCACGGTGGCGGTAAGCTCTTCCATGCTGGCCGCGGTCTGTTCCAGCGCGGCGGCCTGCTGCTCGGTGCGGGAAGAGAGGTCGGTGTTACCGGCGGAGATTTCGCTGGACCCCTGATAAATGGCGACAGCGCCTTCTCGCACCGTTCCGACCGTGATGACCAGTGCCTGCTGCATCAGTTGCAGGTTATGGATCAGCGTACCGATTTCACTGCGCCCACAGGGCAGGGGAGCGGAGGTCAGATCGCCCTGCGCGATGCGTTCAATGCGTTCCACTGACTGTCGTAAAGGATTGATCACAATCCGCCGCAGGAAGACAAAGGTCAGCAGAACCAGTACCAGTGCAGCCACAAACGCGACGCCCATCGCTATAAAACCGATGCGTGACTGCGCATCGGCTTCAGCGGTAATGGCATTTGCCCGGTCGGTCCGGATTTTAATCGCCTTCAGCAGCACCTGATTATATTCATCATCCAGCTTGCGGGTGACATCCGTCTCCTGAGCAATGATCCCCTCAAAGCTGCCCTGCTTACCGGCATTGATCATCGGCAGCAGGCCTTTAGTAATGTAGTTATTGAAGCGGGCCTGCAGCGTGGCATCGAGTTCGGTATCAGAGGGCGACTTCACCTTACGCGCTTCATAGACCGCAAAGCCCTCTTTGGCCTGCTGGATACGTTTCTCGGCTGCCGCGACGTTCGCGCGAAACTCATCCATTTCGCCAATGCGGGCGGCCGCACCGGCCTGAATAATCGTCAGACGTGCCGTACGCAGATGGTTTGAACTGTTGGCGAGCCCCATACGAACCTGAATTTCGTCGGTGGCATCATCGAGGGAGTGATTGCTTAAGGTAAGAAAGTAACTGGCGACGCCAATACAGAGTGCAAACAGCAGCAGAATGCCGCCGAAGATGAGGCTAAACAGCGGTACCAGGCGGAGGTTCTGCCAGATGCCCGCGCTTTTTTGTCCATCATTATCTAATGCAGTGTTCATATCCTTGCTCTCTCAGGGCTGTTGTTATAAGGCTTAACATCGGCAAAAGAGAGTAAAGACTTAGCGGTAAGAGTGAGACGTGGCTCCCAGTTCTGAGCAAAAAAAACCGGCCCCTCGGAGCCGGTTTTTCTGGTTTAACGATCAGCGGATATTAACGTAAATACCCGAGGTCACATTATCGGTTAAACGCACCACATGATAAATCACCTGTTTATTATGGGTTTTGATTTTGCGTTTAATATTACCTTTGTGTGACGATACCGTTTTGGCCTTAATTTGCATTTTATCTGAGATCTGAATGGTGTCATGACCTGACATCCACATTTTCAGCATGTTTGACTCGGTCTGGCTCAGCGTCAGCGGGTGAACATCCATGCCCGAAGAGATGCGCGCAGACTGGTTGAGTTTCTTCTGCAAATAGGTACTGAGTAAGGAATCCAGGGTCGACGTTTTCATCGATTTTGATGTAATAATCAGGTTCTTACGAACGTAGAGATATTCCTCAAAATGGATATTGCTAATCGCCATAAAGATAAAGAAGAGTGTATCGGGATGCTGCGTAATAATGCTGCGGATACGCTCACTGGAATCGGATTCATGAATGAAACAATCTTCATTAATAAATACGACACCAGGATTTAATTGCTCACATTTCTGCTGTAGTTGCTCAATGTCGGAGACAGAAGAGATATTTTTCTTCTTAACTCCTTTCAAAGACATGTAGTCTGTTAATCCCAGGCGTGTGTAGTTGCAGGAATCCATAATAATAGTTGGCATAATAGCGACCCTCACCAATTTGTTATCCGTTTAAATCAACGATGAATACGCGTTGCGATACGAGAGAGATTTCTTAGGTACTTTTTTATTCTGCTCGTGCAGTGTGGTAACAGGCAATCGCCCGTAAAAGTCTTCATCCCTGACCCGTTCTGCAAAAAATTTGTGCTGCCCTGACGTCACACATTCTCCGACTGTGGCGGGGAGTGCCAGTGAAATGCCGGAGGTTAAGTATTACTCAATTTTTGGGAGCCTTGTCACTATCCCTGAAAACCCGGAGTTTTCTGATAGGACAATTCTCAAAAACATTTGTTTTACGAAAGTGTGATGTCTCAGCGTGCGTTGACAATGCCGGAAAAAACATTTTTTAACAAGAAAAATTCGTTAAAGTTTTTTTCTTAGTAATTTCAATGGCTTGACCGATTTGCCTGCACATTCACAGTCTGAGAGCTTCTGTGAACCACCCAACTAAAATACGCGAAGCCCGGTTTAATAAGAATTATTTTCAGACTCTCAGCACATTTATCAGAATATCCTTAGTTGCATTCTGGAAAACATGGTTCGGAAAATGCACGGATGGTTTTGCGATACTTAAGTGTGGTGATGGAAAGATAGTTAGAAAGTTAATGTTCAGGTTCGGGATAGTTCTGTCAGGAACAGGGCGAGTAAATCAAATACTTCACCGAACAAATGCTCACAGAACGGGGCGAGAAGGGGCATCAGCAGGCTGATGGTTAAAATTCCGACTGATAAGGTAATCGGGAAGCCGATTGCGAAGATCGATAACTGTGGTGAAACGCGGTTTAACAAACCCAGTACCAGATTTAGCATGAGTAACAAAACGATTAAGGGCAGCGCTAACATCATGCCATTAAGGAAAATTAATCCGCCCGACTTTACCAGCGCCATAAAAGCATTGGCATTCAGCGGGTGACCGCCAATCGGCAGGGTATGAAAACTGTCCGCCAGTAACGACATCAGCCACAGGTGTCCGTTAAAGGTCAGGAACAGTAACATCGCCAGCATGTCGAGAAAGCGGGCCAGCACCGGCATGTTCAGACGGCTGCCGGGGTCGAAAAAGGTGGCGAACGACAGACCCATCTGCAGGCCAATCACTTCCCCGGCGCAGCGCACGGCTGCGAAGGCAAACTGCATGGTGAAGCCCAGTGCGATGCCAATCAGCATCTGCTGGATCAGCAGCCAGAATCCGGCAGGGGAAAAGAGCGTGACATTAACAGCAGGCAGCAGCGGCATCAGCAGCCAGGTGATCATCACCGCCAGTCCGATTTTGACACGCTTACTGACGGAACGTTCACTGAGGATCGGTGCGGTGGCGAACAACGCCATGATACGCACCAGTGGCCAGAAGAACTGGCTGACCCACTGAACCAGCTGGCTGCTGTCGAGAGTAATCATCAGCCGATGATGTAAGGCAGGTTAGTAAAGACGGTGCGGATATAGTCCAGCAGCAGATTCAGCATCCACGGGCCGGCAATAATCCCGGTGGTCGCCACCGCCAGGATCTTAGGAATAAAGGATAAGGTCTGTTCGTTGACCTGGGTCGCCGCCTGGATCAGGCTGATCAGCAGGCCGCTAACCAGCGCAGCCAGCAGCAGTGGGGCGGCCAGCATCAGGGCGACGCGCATCGCTTCCTGTCCCATTACCATTACTGATTCGGGTGTCATGTGTTGCTCCGGGAAGAAAAGGGGATCAGGAGTAGAAGCTTTGCGCCAGTGAACCGACCAGCAGCTGCCAGCCATCGACCAGAACAAACAGCATCAGTTTAAACGGCAGTGAGATGGTCGCGGGCGGCACCATCATCATCCCCAGCGCCATCAGCACGCTGGCGACGACCAGGTCAATGATTAGAAACGGGATAAAGACGGTAAAGCCAATCTGGAACGCGGTCTTCAGCTCGCTGGTCACGTAAGCGGGCAGCAGAATGCGCATCGGCACGGCTTCCGGACCGGCAATCGGTGCCACGTTTGCCAGCCGGGCAAACAGGGCTAAGTCCGCTTCACGCGTCTGGCGCAGCATAAAATCACGCAGCGGCTGGGCGCCTTTCTCAATCGCCACATCCATGCTGATCTTGTCCTGACTGAAGGGCAGATAGGCATCCTGATAAATCCGGTCAAAGGTCGGCGCCATGATAAAGAAGGTCAGGAACAGCGACAGGCCAAGCAGCACCTGATTCGGCGGGGCAGAGGGCGTGCCCAGCGCGTTACGCAGCAGACCAAACACAATGATGATACGGGTGAAGCTGGTCATCATCAGCAGCACCGCCGGAATAAAGGTCAGCGCCGTGATAAAGACCAGCGTCTGCACCGGCAGCGACCAGCTCTGACCGCCATTGGGCAGCGAATGACTCACCAGGCCCGGCAGCTGGGCATGGGCAACCGGTGCCAGTAACAGGAGTGGCAGTAAAGGAAGCAGTCGACGCATCATGGGTTTTTTCCGGGACGTTTAACCAGGTTCTGTAACAGCTGACGAAAATCCTGTGGTGCACTGTTGACCGGCGTCACTGACGCCGGTTCACCCGGCGGCAGGGTGTGCAGGTGAGTAATCTGCTGTGCGGTAATGCCCAGCACCAGACGGGCATCGGCGGTATCCACAATCACCACCCGCTCACGCTGGCCCACGGAGACGCTGGCTGTGAGCTTCAGCTCCTGGCTGCTGACCTTTTTCGGCGCGAAGCCGACACGGCGTGCCAGCCAGGCGCAGGCCAGAATCAGTAAAATAATTAACGCTAATACGCTGCTGACCTGAGCCAGCATCGAGCCGGTGGAGATCGCCTGGGCCTGAGGTGCAGCCGGTTGCAGCGTTTGATTCTGGCTGGTCATATTCAGCGACTCAGACGACGCATACGTTCAGACGGAGTGATGATATCGGTGATGCGAACGCCATATTTGTCGTTCACGACCACGACTTCACCCTGAGCGATCAGGTAGCCATTAATCAGGATATCAAGCGGTTCACCCGCCAGGCCATCCAGTGACACCACGGAACCCTGCGTCAGACGCAGCAGCTCTTTGATGGTCATCTTGGTACGGCCCAGTTCCACGGTGAGCTTCACCGGGATATCCATAATCAGATCGATGTCCTGCAGTGAGCCTGCCACATTCGGGCTGTCGAATGACTTAAAGACGTCATCGGTTTGCGGCGCGCTGCTGCTGCCGACCTGCTCATTCATCGCTTCAGCCCACAGATCGTCCGCAGAGATATCGTCAGACGGTTTATTACTGTCAGTCATGGGGCTGTTCCTCGTTCAGCGAATTCAAAATCGGGTTAATCAGGTGTTCGACACGGAGCGCATACTGGCCGTTCATCGTGCCATATTGGCTGGTTAAGACCGGGACGCTATCGACATGGGCGATAATGCGTTCCGGCTTCTCAATCGGCAGCACATCGCCGGGTTTCAGCTGCAGGATCCGTGACAGACGCAGCGAGGTTTCGGCAAAGTGAGCGATCAGTTCCAGCTCAGAGTGCTGCACCTGTTTTACCAGGTTGTCACGCCAGTGGTTATCTTCCTGGCGGGAGTTTTCGAGCGGTGGGTTCACCAGCAGCTCGCGCAGCGGTTCAATCATTGAAAACGGGATGCAGATATTAAACTCACCCACCAGGTTACCAATCTCCACCTGGAACGGCGTGTTAACCACGATATCGTTCGGTGAGGTGGTAATGTTGGTGAACTTTACCTGCATCTCTGAACGTACGTATTCGACGTCCAGAGGATAAATCGCCTTCCAGGCGTCGCTGTAACCATCCAGCGCCAGCTTCAGCATGCGGCGAATCACCCGCTGCTCGGTATGGGTGAACTCACGGCCCTCGACCTTGGTCGGGAACCGTCCGTCGCCACCAAACAGGTTATCAACGGCGATAAAGACCAGGCTGGGTGAGAACACCACCAGCGCGGTGCCGCGCAGCGGTTTCAGGTGGATCAGGTTCAGGTTGGTTGGCACCGGCAGATTGCGGGCAAACTCATGATACGGCTGAATCTTGATCGCCCCGACGCTGACATCCGGGCTACGGCGCAGCAGGTTAAACAGCGCCATACGGAAACTACGGGCAAAACGCTCGTTAATGATCTCCAGCGCCTGTAAACGCTCGCGCACCACGCGGCGCTGGGTGTTCGGGTCGTAAGGACGAATATCGCCTTCCGGCCCGCTTTGTTTCTTTTCTTCTTCCGCGCTGCCACTGTCGCCGTTTAAAAGGGCGTCAATTTCAGCCTGGGAGAGAATGCTATCGCCCATTGATTCACCTCAAAATGAAGGCGGTAAACAGCACGTCGTTTACAGCCTGCGGAGGTTGACCTTTCACCAGCGGAGGTGTCAGCGCCTGTTTAATTTGTTCAACAAGCGCCTGTTTTCCCTGCTCTGTCGCCAGGGCCGAAGCACTCTGACGCGAGAGCAGCAGCAGCAGACGGCTGCGCACCTCAGGCAGATAGTCATTCATCCGACGACGGGTATCCTCATCGGCCAGACGCAGGGTAAAGCCTACGTACAGCACGCGGTCAGGATCGTTGTCGGGATTGACCAGGTTAACCGTAAATGTATCAAGTGCAAAAAAGACCGGAGCGGGAGGCGGTTCAACTTTCGCCACCTCAGGCTTATCGCCCTCGTGTTTGTTCATCATTCGCCAGACTGCATAGCCTGCCACGCTGCAAGCGGCCAGCGTCACAATGAGCAACACCGGTATTAAGAGTTTACGTTTGCGGCCTTTAGCTTTCGCGTTATCAGACATGGTTGCAGTTACTTCCTGTGAATTATGGGCAAGCCTCTCGGCTCACGGGACAGATTATCCCGCGTCTTAAGTCAAACCAATGGGCAGAATAGACGCGGGTTTTACGCTTACCTTCAGCGTTTATCGCTGTCAGGCAAAAGTGTCGACGGCGCTGTTACCGCTGACGCGAGCCTGAAGGGCGGCGGGGACGGCAATCGGCGTAATGTCGGTGTCACTGTCCTGGGGGAGGGAGAAGCGGCCATGCTGTCCGTCGCGGCGCGCCTCCTGTTGATTCTGGAAGCTCTGGCTCTGCGCGGAACTGTCACTGCTCACCTGACTCTCGCCCAGGTTGATACCGCTCTCTGCCAGCGCGCTGCGCAGCTGCGGTATCGCGGCTTCCAGCGCCGATCTGACGTGGCTGTGGCTGGAAACCAGACTAATCTGTGCCTGGTCGTTATCCAGTTTCAGGCTGATCTGGATAGCGCCGAGGTCTTCCGGATGTAAACGCAACTCCGCGTTCTGCTGGCCGTTGCGACTGAACATCACAATCTGCTGACTCAGCGCCTGCTGCCACTCGTCGCTGCCCAGCTGCGCATTCAGCATCGGCGTTGAGGGGGTGCTGCTGGTCGCTGACGCGGTCACCGGCGCGGGCAGGGTGCTGGCGCTCGTAATCGGGCCGCTGATGTTCAGACCAGTATCGCTGGCGCTGCTGTGCGTCGCGGCCTGATCATCCTGCTTCATCATCGCACTCAGCGCCTGCTGGAAATGGCTGTCTGAGGCCAGGTTCAGGCTGCTGTTGCTGCTCTGCGCGGTGCTACTGCTCTGGCTCGCCGCGTTGCTCGCCGCAGGGGCGTTCAGCGCCGCACCTTTTATCTCGTGCTTCTCATCTTTACCCGGCGCAGAGCTCTGCGATGAGCTGCTCTCCGGTGTCGTGTTCAGCATCTGCGTCAGCGCGGTCAGCGCTTTACGGCCGCCATCGCTCTGGCTAATCACCTCACCCGATTCACTGCTGGCGGGCGGTGGCGCGCTGGCTGTCGCCGTAGCCGCACCTGGTAACATGGCGAACAGCGCCTGCACATTCTGCAGCTCGCTGGCGCTTAAGGATGCCGCGTCCAGGCTCTCTTTATCATCGGCTGATTTTGACCCAGCTTTAATATTTTCCGGTTTCAGCAGGGCAGCCAGGGCAGCAGGATTATCCCGTGTTGCCAGCAGCGCACTGAGCGGAGAAGCCGGTCGACGCTCATCGGCCATTTCTGCTTTTGCGTCAGCGGTTTGCGCCGCTTTTCCCTGCTGTTTTGCCAGGCCAAGCAGCTGGTTTCCCAGCGCGGTCAGAAAGTCCTGTGGCAGGGCATCTGACCCTGCCGCAGCGTCGGTTGCGACTGATGGTTCTGCGTCGGTTTTAGCCGTCGCTTTCATGGCAATGTTTGGCAGCGTAATCATTCGCCTCTCCTCAATGCGGCCCGTTGGGCAAATTCGTCCATCCGTTTCTGGTCGAGACGGTTTTCCTGTCGTAATGCATTTTCCGCTGCCCGCGTGATCAGGGTCTGATAGGCGTTCAGCCGCTGCTGTTTGTCACGCCAGTTGATCAGCGCCTGCTCCAGGCGCTGATTCCAGTTATTAAGCTGATTACGGTGCTGCTCAATCGCTTTTTCCAGCGTCTGAATAAACTGGTGATAGTTAGTCCAGCGAGTGCTGGCAATGCCGCTCGACATGTCATCGTTAAGTTTGTTGCGATATTCATCCTGATAGTCGAGCAACATCGTCAGCTGCTCGTTGGCGGCATGCTGGCCGCGGCGCATATCGCCCAGATAGATGGCGGCCCGTTCGAGATCCTGCTCCGCTAAGTCGCGCAGCGTATCGATAGCATTTGCCGTTTTCATAGCCATTACCTCGCGTTAATCAGGTTGAGGCGCCAAACAGCGCATGGAGATGCAGGCTGGCGTCGTCGTAATCGCTGCGCTCAAAGATGCCCTGCTGCAGGAAAGCTTCCATCTGCGGATAGAGCCGGATGGCTTTATCCAGCATCGGGTCGCTGCCGGCGGCATAGGCCCCTACGCTGACCAGATCGCGGTTACGCTGGAAGCTGGAGAGCAACTGCTTGAACTGGCGCACCTGGGCATAGTGGTTCTCATCGATCAGCGAGGTCATCGCACGACTGATCGACGCTTCAATATCAATGGCCGGATAGTGACCCGCTTCACCGAGCCGGCGCGACAGCACGATATGGCCGTCGAGAATCGCACGCGCGGAGTCGGCAATCGGGTCCTGCTGATCGTCACCTTCGGTCAGGACGGTATAGAACGCGGTGATGGAACCGCCGCCGTCGATACCGTTACCGGCACGCTCAACCAGCGCAGGCAGTTTGGCGAACACGGAAGGCGGATAGCCTTTGGTTGCCGGGGGTTCGCCGATCGCCAGGGCAATTTCACGCTGCGCCATGGCGTAGCGGGTCAGGGAGTCCATAATCAGCAGCACATGCTTGCCGCGGTCGCGAAAATCTTCCGCGATGCGGGTCGCGTAGGCGGCACCCTGCATACGCAGCAGCGGTGAAACGTCTGCGGGGGCGGCGATGACCACCGAACGGGCGCGGCCTTCAGCCCCGAGAATGTTCTCGATAAAATCTTTAACTTCGCGACCACGTTCGCCAATCAGACCAACCACGATCACGTCCGCTTTGGTGTAGCGCGCCATCATGCCAAGCAGCACGCTTTTACCCACGCCTGAACCGGCAAACAGGCCCATACGCTGCCCGCGACCCACCGTCAGCAGGGCATTAATAGCACGCACGCCGGTATCCAGTACGTCGGTAATCGGCGTACGCTGCAGCGGGTTAAAAGGCGGCGTGATCAGCGGGGCGCGATAGCCGGTATCCGGTGATGGCAGACCATCCAGCGGTCGGCCACTGCCGTCGAGTACGCGGCCCAGCAGTTCGGGGCCAAGCATCAGCTGTTTGCCCGCCTGCGGATTGTCGCCGCTCTGGCGCGCATAGACCCGCGCACCGGGTAAAATGCCGTCCACCTCTTCCAGTGGCATCATCAGCAGCTTCTGACCGTTGAATCCCACCACTTCGCTTTCGATTTCGCTGATGTTTTTGCCATCGTTGCGTTCGATAATGCAGGTTGCGCCCAGCGGCAGCTGTAAGCCCGTGGCTTCCAGCACCAGTCCGGTCGCGCGGGTCAGACGGCCATAACGGCGTACCGGCTGCACCTGGGAAATGCGTTTTTCAAAGGCGTCCAGCGAGCCCAGCCAGCGGTTCAGACGGGTGGTCATCAGATTTCTCCCGGTGCGGCGAGGCGGCAGAGTTCCTGCCAGCGTGTCGCGACGCTGGCATCCAGATCGCCATCTTCCGCGCTGAGCTTGCAGCCGCCAGGGTGCAGGGTGCTGTCAGCGATCAGCCGCCAGCCGTGCAGATCCAGCGTCGGACCCAGGGTCTGTTCAATGCGCTGCAGATCGTCAGGGTGGACGCGCAGCTGAGGTTTGCCGCTGAACATCGGTTCCTGTTGCAGTAAACCCTGAATCTGACGCAGCAGGGCGGTGCCATCCACCGTGGTGGCCTGGCCAATCACCGAGCGCGCGGCTTCCAGCGCCAGCTGCATCAGGCGGGCAGCGATGACGCTGTCCAGCGACTCCAGCGTGTTCTGAAACTCGGTGACCAGCTGGGACATCCGCGCCTGCAGAGGGGCCTGCTGCTGCTGAGCATCGGCCAGACCCTGCTGAAAACCGGCGTCGTAGCCCGCTTTCTGGCCTTCGGTGACGCCCTGCTGAAAGCCTTCGTTGTAACCCTGGCCCTGCGCCTCTTTGCGCATCTGCTGCTGCAGACGTTCAAGCTGCTGCTGCTGCTCATCAACGCCGTCGTCAGATTCAGCGATCTCCGGCAGTGCCTCCGGTTCAGGCTCATCAAAACGACCCAGATCGGTGGGCTGCCACAGCTGCCATGGGCGGGCAGAAAATGCATCAGACATAGGTTTCCTCGCCACCACCAATCACCATCTCGCCAGATTCGGCCAGGCGGCGAACAATCAGCAGGATTGCTTTCTGTTCGTTCTCTACAGCAGACATCCGCACCGGACCGCGGTTGGCCAGATCGTCGCGCAGAATGTCGGCCGCACGGGCTGACATGTTTTTGAGGAACTTCTCGCGCAGCGGCTGTTCGGCCCCTTTCAGTGCGACCAGCAGCTGCTCGGACTCCACTTCCTGCAACAGGCGCTGGATGCTGCGGTCGTCCACTTCCACCAGGTTTTCGAACAGGAACATCTCGTCGATAATTTTCTGCGCCAGCTCGCCATCGAAGTCGCGAACGGCTTCGATAACCGCCTCTTCCTGCTGGGTTTTCATCAGGTTGATGATCTCGGCTGCGGTTCTCACGCCGCCCATCTTCGCGCGCTTGAGGTTGGTGCCATCCAGCAGGCCGTTCAGCACTTCGGTCAGCTCGGCCAGCGCGGCAGGCTGCACCCCACCAAAGGTCGCGATACGCAGCATCACATCGTGGCGCAGACGCTCGTCGAACAGCGCCAGAATATCGGCCGCCTGACCCCGTTTGAGGTGAACCAGGATGGTGGCGATGATCTGAGGATGCTCGTCGCGGATAAGGTCGGCAGCGGCCTGCGGCTCCATAAAGTTGAGCGTTTCCATCCCGCTGGTGGTTTCCCGCGTTTCGAGAATATCTTCCAGCAGACTGGCGGCACGCTCCTCGCCCAGCGCACGGGTCAGCACAGAGCGCAGGTATTCGTTGGAGTTCAGGCTCAGCGCCGCAAACTGCTCGGCGTCGGTTTCGAACTCACGCAGTATCTCGGTCAGCTGCTTGTGTGACACCTGACGCATGCTGGCCATCGCGGCGCTGAGGTGCTGCACTTCGCGCTGGTTCAGGTGTTTAAACACTTCCGCGGCGCGCTCTTCGCCAATGGTCATCATCAGGATGGCGCTTTTTTCAGTTCCGGTCAGACTCATAGCTCTTTACTCATCCATTCGCGAATCACCAGCGCAACAACGCGCGGATCGTTTTCTGACATGTCGCGGATGCGTTGACTCATCACTTCTGCGCTCATGCGGTTGTTAGACTTACGTTCCTGCTCCAGCTCATCTTTGCTGAGCTGCACACTAAAGGCTTCCTCTTCTTCCTGCTGCGTGGCGCGGGCGGCAACGGCTTCGGCAGCGGCTTTCTCGGCAGCCTGCTTACGCACCAGATGCGGACGCACCATCTTGCGGTAGAGAATGAAGGCCACCAGGGCAATCAACAGCCATTTACCCGCACTCATCAGCTGATCAAAGAAGGACTGCTGCTGCCAGAAGGGCAGGTCGGTGCTCACCGGCTCAGTTGAGTTGAACTGCGAGTTCACCACGTTGATGCTGTCGCCACGCGTCTGGGAGTAACCCATTGCTTCACGGGTCAGATCTTCAATCTGCTTCAGCTGCGCTTCGTTCAGCGCGACCGTTTTGCCTTTGTCGTCGGTACGGAAGTTCACCACCACCGCAACGGAAAGCCGCTGCACGTCACCCACGTTGAGTTTGGTATGACGAATGGTGCGGTCGAGCTCGTAGTTCACCGTGTCATCACGACGTGAGTTGGTCGGCGTCGCGCTGGCTGTGGCGGTGCTGGTGGTCTGGCCGGCGTTGTTCTGTCCGTTAGCATTCTGACCATTGGCGTTCTGGCCATTGGCCGCAGTATTATTTGGCGTTGTGACCGGCGCAGAGTTAGCTGGCGCAGGCTGGTTAGAGAGTGCGCCCGGCACGCCACCCGGATACGGGCTGCCCGACTGATCGCTGGTGCTGGTCTGACGCGAACGGATCGCCGTATTCGACGGATTCGCGTTAGGCTGATATTTCTCGTCAGTCTGCTCGCTGGTATCGAAGTTAATCTGCGCGGTGACCTGCGCATGCACGTTGCCCTGGCCCACGATAGGGTTCAGGATCGCTTCAATACGTTGCTGATAACGCGCTTCCACTTCAGAGGCATATTTCAGCTGTGCATCATTCAGATCGCGCCCAACTGAGTCGGAGCGGGTCAGCAGGCGACCGGTCTGATCAACGACCGTCACGTTGCCCGGAGGTAAACCGGCGACGCTGCTGGAGACCATATGGACGATGGCCTGAATCTGGCCTTCATCGAGCGCACGGCCAGGCTGCAGCGTTAAGGTGACAGAGGCAGACGGGGCTTTCTGCTCACGCACGAACAGGGTCGGTTTTGGCATCGCCAGATGGACACGGGCGCTTTTGACCGGGCCGAGTGATTCGATCGTGCGGGCCAGTTCGCCTTCCAGCGCGCGCTGATAGTTAACCTGCTCGCTGAACTGGCTGATGCCGAACTTCTCTTTATCGAGCAGTTCAAATCCCACCGAGCCGCCTTTCGGCAGACCCTGCTGAGCCAGACGCAGACGCAGCTCGTGCACGTTAGCCTCAGGCACCATCAGTGCGCCGCCGTTTTCAGCGAAGCGATAGGGGATGTTCATCTGCGTCAGCTGCGTGACGATAGCCCCGCCATCTTCATCAGAGAGGTTGTTGTAAAGCACGCTGTAGCTGGGCTGCTTTGCCCACAGCACCATCGCGATGACGATCGCGATAACGGCGGCGGCGGCGACGATAAGAGGAATACGCGGATTGGCGCGCAGGCGAGCGAGCAGGTCACCGAAGCCTTTCTTTTCTTGATCTGGTGTGGCGGCTGTACTCGCATTCATGACCGATTCCTGCCTGACGTAATTGACCGGGTAAGTTGAGATGGCAAAACAGACTCCCTGACCTGCGTAGATAAAATTTCCACTTCAATGCCAGGCATTATTAGGTGATAAGCAAAATTCGATGCGTGGATAAGGTAGGTTTTTTGCTGTCATTTAGCGCCTTTGTCTCATTGACAACGTGTTAACTTTTGCCCACAGAAAAAATCCCACCCTCTTTTATAAGGTATCGTTCATGTCTATTCAGGCTATTGACGGCGTACTCCAGCAGCTTCAGGTCACCTCACTGCAGGCCAGCAACCGCAGCAGTGAAGCCACAAATCAGATCGACTTTGGTGCAACCATGAAGGCCGCACTGGATAAGATCAGCGAAACGCAGACGACCGCCCGCACCCAGGCGCAGGATTTTGAGATGGGGAAACCCGGCGTGGCGCTGAATGATGTGATGGTCGATCTCCAGAAATCCTCTATCTCCATGCAGATGGGGATTCAGGTCAGGAACAAGCTGGTCTCGGCGTACAGCGAGATTATGAATATGCAGGTTTAGGTGGGTAACTATCTGAAGATGCTGAAGTTTATCATACTGCCACTTTGGTGAAGCACGTATGTAGCACAAGATCGCTCATTTTCGTGTTGATGAGTGATAGCTGGTCCGTGTTGTTCTCTGACATCCAGGCGCCATAAACCCGGTACACCATCTGCGCATCGGAGTGACCCATTTGCGATGCAACGTAGTTCGGGTTTGCGCCTGCTGAAAGAGCCCAGCATGCGAACGTGTGACGCGACTGATATGCTTTCCGGTGACGCAGGCCTGCACGCCTCAGTGCGCCGGTCCATATCTGTCCCAGTGACTCTGTTGAGTAATATGCTCCCGACCTCCCGTTGACTGCGTTCACGCCGGGATTAAAGACGAATGTCTTCTGCTCCTCTATTCGCTCGCCATACTCCCTGGTATGAAAAGTGAAAGAGGTCTGAGGATACATTCTGGTCAGCTCCCTTTGGTCACGCAGAATTTCGACAGCTGCATCCATCAGGCATATGACGCGGTTCCCTGCTTCTGTCTTCGGCGGCGTGAACAGACCCTGTGGCGTAAGGTTGCGGCTGACCGTCAGCTTTTTCGCCTCAAGGTCCACATCCTCCCATGCCAGAGCGCATATCTCGCCATGGCGTAATCCGGTCAGGATGGCAAGTGACCACATGTTCGCCGTCTGTCGTGTTGAGCATGCCGCGATGAGGCGAGGGTACTCTTCCCGGGTAATCGGATCCGGACGCTTATTGGATTTTTTGAGAGGTTTTATTCCTGTCATAGGATTTGCCTCGATATACCCGTTGCCATGAGCAAAGGCGAAGATCGCTTTCAGGTCTGCCATGCTGGAATTAACCGTGGCCGCCGTCCTGCCTTTCTTTTCTATATTCATCTTCCTGCCGGTAAAGTAGCTGCCATTGAGAAGTTCAATGCGCAGGTTGAGCAGGTCTTTCTGCATGACTGACCGGATGTGGTTTTTTGGCTTTAATATTGATAATGACTATATAGCCGGGTTTGACGAATGCGCATGGAGAGTGAATCTTTAATGGCTACAAATAATTTTAAACCACTTGCTATTGGCAGTGGGGCTAATGTCACTAGCCAGGCTGATTACGAAGCTCTGGCTGCTTTAGCTACTAATTTTCAGGCAGGAAAAGCCTCATCTGCCCAAGTTAATAAGGCACTCCGACAGGCCACAGTTATGGCTTATGTTTTGGCTCAATACATTTGTGATGCTGCCGCTGTGGACGTCCTAGACAATGGGTCGCCTGCAACTTTGCTAGCAAATCTAAAAGCAGAGCTTCTCTCTTCAGATACAGGACGTTAATTGGGAGCTGCGAAAGTATTTACTGCTTCGGGATCTTACACTAAAACACCGGGAACACGTCTGTTAAGAGTCAGGGTTTGGGGAGCTGGCGCTGGCGGACAAGGTATAAGCGCTGCTGACACAAGTTATACTTCTGGGGCGGCAGGAGCATAGGCGGAATCATATGTAGATGTATCTGGTGCAAGCAGCAGTATTCCCGTAATTGTAGGAGTAGGGGGGCAATGCAGTTGCAGCGGGCTCTGGTGCATTCGGTGGAGCAGGGGGAGAAAGTTCATTTGGTAGTTATATTACCTGCACGGGAGGTAAAACTAACGCATCAGGTACGACTGGAGGTATAGCGACAGGCGGTAATATTTTTAACGTTTTTGGACAAACAGGCCAGGGTGGTCGCTATGTTTCGTCACTATCATCGATAATTGGCGGGACTTGGTGCATATGGTGCATTGCCGCACTCATCAATACCCGGAGATACAGGTGGTTATCCTGGAGGAGGTGAAGCTGTGGGCTGTCTCTTATCTTCTTCCACTAGCTATGCGTCAGTTGCGGGTGCTTCAGGTCGGGTTATTATTGAGGAGTATGCATAATGAGTTCTTGTGCAGTCATTCAAAACGATATAGTTGAAGTTTTAAACACAATCATTGCAGATCCAGATTTTGAAATCGAAGGCTTTTACTAAATAGAATATGATTCAGATAAGGTCTTCTGCCAGAAAGGAATTTTTTATAATGAAAAGGATGGTGTTTTTTATGATGAAGAAGCTTTTAAATATATAAACGGCACTGAGATGTGAATTAAAAGCCCGTCATTTCGACGGGCTAGCCATTACTTTTTGAACTCTATGTCTGAAGGTTTCTATATTTTTTTCAAAAACAAAGTAAATGATAGCACCTAATAGCAATGAGGCTACTATCGATAGAAGCATCATAGGTATGCTGTCAGTGTACTTTTTTGCAAGCTGAGTCAACACAAACCAATGAGCTAAGTAGGTTGAGAAGCTATGATTTCCAATTTTACGCATTAGCGAACTTGAAAGAATACTTGATGTTACACCTGTGTCTAATAAAGAAAAATAGATAAAAATAGCCCAGACAATGCTTATAGATAGGTAACTTGTCGCCAGGTTTGGCACAATAACTCTACCAGTTATAAGCTTGCAGAAAGATGGTATTATTAATAGTATTAAAAACAATAAGGCAAGTATGTAAAAGCCGTATTTTCGAGGTGGGATATTCATGTTTCTCAGAATGTAAGACAAAATAATCCCGACGATGAAACTAGATATATACCAGCGGGTTTCTATTGAGTTTTCCTGAAGTAGGCTAACAGGATAGAAGTATCTAAATGCAATAGTGATTAAAATTGCCAAAAACGCAACTGAGAACGCTCCAAATCGTTTTTTAATGGCCTGAAATGCTATCAAGAATATCGGCAGCATGAAATAAAACTTAAACTCTACTGGGATAGTCCAAAGGTGTGCAAATCCTTGCTGAAAAGCCAGGACGTTTTTTAGTGTTTCTGTATTATAATAGCCCATGTAAAAATAGAATACTGAAGCTATAAAAAATAGCGGTAATATCCTTAAAAATCTCCCAAGAAAGTATTCCGAGACGGATTTTATATTTATTCCCTTTTTTAAAAACTTATTTGTAAGCAAAAAAGCACTAAGAACAAAAAAGAGCCACACACCTATTTTCCCCGTTCCTCCTAAATAAGGCCTCGTAGCTGGTATGAACATAACTAACGCATGGGCAACCAGAACAACCAGCACTGCTAGTCCCCTGATTCCATCGGCTGCCGGGAAGTGACCGGCTAAGTTACTTCTTTGCTCTGTCAAAATTACACCATGTTCTGTTGGTTTAAGATTTTCCGCATACTTTGATTAATAAGTAGCTTACCGTCAAATGATAAATAAAAAAGCCCCGGCGATGGGGCAGAGTTATACCGCGCCTCTCTATGGAGGATACGGGGTGGGTGATTTGAGATTAGTCACAATGCAACCGCTAAGCCAACAAAAATCCCAGTGACCTCAGAGGCTTTACAAAACTGCGTCCCGCTTCAGCTTGCTCAAATCTATCGATAGATATTACTGTTCATCCATACAGTATTCATCAAAGAAGGATTTATCATGCCGCGTGACTACGAAATCATGATTGCTTTCCGGCAGGCTATAAAGCGCGATACTGCCGGTCGCTACACCATCAGCACACTGGATTTCATCAGAGAGCTTGACCGCATTAACTGGCATTACACGCTAAAGGCGGCCAACAAATGGATCGAGATGCACACCACAGCATTCCGCGACATCTCAACCACTGACGGCGAAGAGCGCCTGTTTCAGTTGTACAACCCGAATGGTGTTGTGTGATGTTTGCCCTGGTCGATGTTAATTCGTTTTATGCAAGTTGCGAAACAGTATTCAGGCCCGATTTACGGGGAAAACCGGTCGTAGTGCTTAGCAACAATGACGGATGCGTTATTGCCCGTTCAGCAGAGGCTAAAACGCTTGGGATACCCATGGGGGCGCCGTACTTCAAGCTGAAGAACGAGTTTCGCCGGCACAGGGTTCAGGTTTTCAGCAGTAACTATGCGCTTTATGCCGATATGAGTAACCGGGTGATGACGACGCTGGAGCAGATGGCACCCAGCGTGGAAGTCTACTCGATTGATGAGGCGTTTCTGGACCTGAGCGGTGTTCGCAATTGCATGGTTCTTGAAAACTTCGGCAGGGAGGTGCGGGAAACGGTTAAGCGTAATACGCATCTGACCGTTGGCGTGGGGATAGCTCAGACCAAGACGCTCGCCAAACTGGCTAACCATGCTGCAAAAAAATGGAAGCAGACAGGAGGAGTCGTTGACCTTTCGAATGTTGAACGTCAGCGTAAGCTCATGGCACTGGTGCCGGTTGAGGATGTCTGGGGCGTTGGTCGGCGCATCAGCAAGAAACTCAACGCGATGGGGATTCTGACCGCCAAAGACCTGTCAGAGCAAAGCACCTACACCATACGCAAACACTTTAATGTTGTGCTGGAACGAACCGTCAGGGAGTTACGCGGTGAGCCGTGCCTGCAGGTGGAAGAGTTCGCGCCCACAAAACAGCAAATCGTCTGCTCCCGCTCATTCGGTTCCAGAATCACGCAGTACGACGACATGCGCGAAGCTGTGTGCACTTTTGCAGCGCGAGCCGCAGGTAAATTACGCGGAGAGCGCCAGTATTGCAGTCAGATAGCAGTATTCGTAAGAACCAGCCCGCACGCGGTGGGTGAAGTGTTTTACGGCAACCAGTCCACAGGCAAGGTACTTACGCCAACTAATGACACACGCGACATTATCCGGGTGGCAATTGAGGCGCTTGATCGCATCTGGGTCGACGGACACCGCTATATGAAGGCAGGTGTAATGCTGGGTGACTTCTTCAGTCAGGGTGTATCGCAACTGAACCTGTTTGATGAAAACAAACCACAGGCCAACAGCGAGGCGCTGATGCGCGTTATGGACGGCATAAACCTCAGCGGGAAGGGTAATCTGTGGTTTGCAGGGCAGGGCGTTCAGAACACCTGGGCGATGAAGCGGGAAATGCTTTCACCGGCTTACACCACAAGATTCTCTGATCTGCCGGTGGTGTTTTGACCGCCCGGCTTTGATTGTAAGAGATAAAAAAACGGGGGCTGGCCTGAAGGAACTGCCGAGCAGGGAAAAGTCACAGCTGAGGTTCTGGCTTTGTACGATCCTTACCGGCCGATCATTTAGCCGTAGCACACATGTAGCACAAAAAAATACCGCAAATCATCTTAAAACCACCACTACGGCAGTTTGTGACTTGCAGTATGTCTCTGCAAAACAACGCTTCAATGCATAACAACCTGATATGCTAAATATTCAAAGTGAATTACGAGCATGCAGGTGTAGCAAAGCTGAACCGGCTGGACGGATAAAAACAGCGTGTGAAGGGTGAGGTCGCATAACGGACCTCCCTCCCGAGTCTGCACAGAAGAGGTGGGGCTGAGAACAACGGCGTCAGCAATCGCGCCACCCTTCGCTATACTCCTTCACATCCCGGGCGGCGAGGGAGGAAACGCGCTTTCTCCTGTATCGCTGCTCTGTTTCCCTTCGCTCCAGCAGGACGCCAGCATTATGAATAAAAGAGTCACCCTGATAGCCTGTCTGTTCGCCTTGTCAGCCCCCGCCTTCTCTGCGACGCAGTGCGGGCCGTTCTATCTGAAAGCGGATAAGAATCACTGGTTTTCCGTCAATGGCGAACGTGCGAAAACGCAGAAAGTGACGTTCAGTAAGGAGAAGGGGGATTACGAAAACGCAACGGTAAAGCTGCGGGTTAAAAACGCCCGGGCGCCGGGCATGGTTGATTTAGAGCAGACAACGCTTGCGGGGAAAGCAGAGCTCAGGGCTGAAATCGTCCGAACCAGCCAGAATCAGATTCGGATACGCGGATCTTACGATTGTGTACAGGCGGAGTAAGCCGGGCTGCCATAGCCGCCTCTGTCAGCGTGTCGCCGCTTCCGGTGGTCAGCATCGGACCCGGGCAGGCCATGCTTTGCTGCCTGCGTGCAAACGCCGTAATCATGGTCAGGCTATCAGACTAACGTGATGTCTTACACGCTGTGACCATATCTGAAATCGCGGCCTGAACGTCAGACGCCTTCGGGTCAGCGTAGAAGGTGGCACTGGTCTGATTGCGGCTAAACCTGTCAATCTCGACCCACGCGACCGTTTCGCCATCCTGTTCAAGGTTAAATCTTTTTGTTCCTCCCGGCAGCGGATCATCCTGAGCCAGGTAAAGCTGCTGATTCTGTGCCGCCTCACTCAGGCAAGACTCAAGCTGCCAGGGATGCCCGTCAAAATACGCCATTTTTACCTGAGGATGCAGTCCGACGCGTCCCATGTCCACGCATCCGCTCAGCAGAATCAGGCTCAGGGCAATAACGCTTTTTTTCATTCCAGACACTCTCATCGTTGCTGACGCTCTGCGCCGTGACAAAGAAAACGGCTCCCTGTCATTCCGGACAGATAATAGCGTATTACACAATGATAATCCGACTGCATCACGATGTTCGTGTGCTGTTAAGGCGTCGTAAAAGAGAAGGGGAGAAAGCGGGCAGCGCATCAGACCGGTCAATCTTCAGCGATCGATTACAATGAGGAGGGCGACAGAGAGCGTGACAGACCAGCGCGCCCGGAGGACGCGCCTCACAGGAGTTACTGCGCTTTGAAAGGATCTTTTTTATCATCCTGGCTGTCGTCATTTTTGCGCGGCACTTCCCCGTGATCTTTTGGGGCATCCGTCGCAGGGTGATCATCTTCCTCATAAGCGTTGCCCACGTGCGGCGCTGCTTCCGGCAGACTCTTGCTCACATCACCTTCATGCTTACGTTCTTCGTTCGTTTTATGCTTAAACATCATTCGCTCCTTTTGGTTCCCAGTGCTGTAAGTCTAGACCAGCGCGGAGATCTCGCCTCCGGCCCTGTCAGAGACATCGACGTGAAAGGATCTCTCTTCACTGCGGGTAACGCCAGTACCAGGCTGTCAGTAACTTCGATTAAAAAATTCGATTGAACTGATTAATAAAAGGCATATAGTGAGCTGCGTTACCAGGAGATAGAGATTATGTTACGAGATCATTTAAAGATTGAAGCGGAAGACCAGTTAATCGAGCAGCGGTCGCTGAGCCTGCGAAATCGGGGTCAGGAAGAGGTCACCGAGTGGATTATTGTTAACCGCGAAGGGATTAAAAAGGGCGGCGTCACGCTGTTCGATAAACTCACAACCCGCCGTTCATGGCCGGTCAGCTACCGGATTATGCAGACCGACCTGCAGGGTAATGTGGTTGTCGATCGGCTGACCGACGCACTCTGACTTCCCGACATATTGCCACCACGGTTAAATGCAGAATCGATAACCCGCACCCGGCGGGTTTTTTTATGGCTGACGAAAGCGGCGCAGTTCGACCAGTGTACCAATCAGCTTCAGGTTATCGCGCCTGGAGTGCAGCTCAGGGAAATTGATATTGACCGGTGCGAGTTCAAACTGCGTGACACCCTCTTCACTGCCTCGCTGACGCCAGGTTCGCAGCAGGGCGACCTGTTGCTGTAGCGCCAGCACGCTGTCGCCAGGCTGCGGTGACAGGCTGGGATCGATAATCACCACATCATCGCGCAGAATCGCCGGTGCCATCGACTGATCCTCTACCCGAAAGGCAAAACTCTGCTGAGACAGCGCCATATCGTTATGCATCAGACGATCCTGCCGGACAGAACCGGCATCACTCAGCCATTGCGCCACATCGCGCTGCGCCAGCAAAGGAATCTGGTGCAGCCCGGCCCAGGCGCTTTCGCTGAAAACAGGACCATCACCCTCTATCAGAAAGGCCGGTGCGCAGCCCAGTGCTTCAGAGAGCCGAAGCAGGTTTTCGCCACGCGGCAGGGTCTCCTCTTTTTCCCATTGCGAAACGGCCACATGGGACACGTTTACCTGCTGCGCCAGCTGCTTCTGCGTTAACTGCAGTGACTTGCGTCGGAGTCGGATGCGATCACCCAGGGTTTCGTTTTTCATCTGCTTGACTTTTTGGTTAAGAGTGACTTAAGTATACTTAAACCTGGTATTTAAGCAATCTTAAATTCATGGGGGAAAAGGTGGCTGTTAAGCATGCCGTGAGTTCCAGAGACCTTACCGGAAAAAGGGGTGTGGCATGGAAAGTAGTCTGATTACCAGTATGGGTGCGTTAGTTCTGGGTGGGGGCGCCGCAGCACTTTTCTGGAAACCGTTGTTGGCGGGTATCGCCTCAATCGTGACCAGTAATCGGGCAGGCGGCGAAATTATTACCAGTTACAAAGAGCAGGTGGTGTTGCTGAAAGAGAGCAATGCGCTGATACGGGAGGAGAATGATGAGTTACGCGAACGGCACGACAGAAATCTGCGGCGTATTGCCACGCTTGAAACCGATCTCCGGTTAATCAAAAACGCAGTGGGTATTTTACTGGCAATGACCGAAACCGATCAGAACGATAAGTTTCGTAATGAAATTGATCGGCTTATCTCAACTCTGGAGGATCGCAGTGATGACACCGATAAATAGTCCTTTGACCGTTCTGACATACCGGCGAAAAGTGATTCTTGGCGGGATTCTGCTGAGCTGTTCGATGATCTGCATCCTGATGACCATCATTTTTCTCTATGTCAGCAACACCGCAAATAAACGGGTCGAGGAGATCCGGGCGGATTACCGGGTCATCGCCGCCCGCCGTGAGGACAAAGTCGATCTGCTCACGGATCAGGTTGCGGCGTTGCAGCATAAGCTTGATGCGCTGCCCGATCGCACAGCAGATAAAACGGTCAACAAAGTCAAAGAGGTGGTGAAAGAGGGCGATTTACCTTCGGCCGAAACGGGGCAATAGCCGTAACTTCCGATTATTCCTAGGGCGGCTTCGCTATTATCAACTACGTTTAAATCTCCGGGCGACATTTTCTGTCTTAAATGCAGGCCCGCTGATTGGCTGGTTGATGAACCGCAAAGCCTAATCACTTTGGAAAACTGACCAGAAGGAAAATTAGCATGAGCGATTCAACCGAAACCAAGACCAAAAACGATTATCTGCGTGACGTAGCGTCGCAGCTGAAAGAGATGCGCCACTATGCGCAGACCAATACTGAAACTCTCTCCAGCCACTGGTTAGCCTTTGATGCCGGTGAATATAAAGACAAGACCAACGCTGACCGAATCGACGCGTTGCTCAATAAACAGGGTAAACTGCTGGACGACCTGGATGCTGCTATTCAGGATATTGAGATTGAAATCAATCACAGTGAGCAGGAGAGCTGATTCCTCTCCCGCTAACTGATGCGGTGGCCGATCAGGGATTAATCGGCCACCAGCCACATTTCCGCTTCGTCGAACATCTCTTCCACGATACGCGCAACCGTCGCTTTATCGTTCTTACTCAAATCTGTGTCAATCGCATTACGCTCCATCGGCTTAACCTTAACTTCAATGTCAGGAAAGACCCGATGCACCCGCTTTTCCAGCTCCTCAAGAATCATCTCGCGAGCACCCGGTAAACCGGCAACGTTGCGCTTGTCATAAATCAATTCAACAAACATGATGGCAATCCATTCAGGGCAAAATCGCTGATCTATAATACTGTAAATAAAAACAGTAGCAAGGTTGCGCGCCGGTTTTGACGCAAATTTTTATGCCGTACGGGCCGCCATCTTCAGCTGGAAAAATGCGCGCGCATCGCGACATAATGGCGGCTTACTCTTCAGGAGGCCTGCGCGATGCGACAACTGGTAATCGATATTCTGCTTAAGCTGGCGAAAATGGATGTGGATGCGAAAGAGCTGACCGCTCAGATTGAAGCCCAGTCGCTGCTGGTTGCGGCGCTGCTGGTACAGGCAAAACAGGATAACTCCCTGACCATTACCGAAACCGTACAGGATGCGATTGTCACCGCCTCCCGCTCTTCAGCCGAATTTATGCAGTCCGATGTTGATTTGCTGCTGACCCACATTAATCGTCTGCTGGCCGTGGCCAGTTATGTTGAGGTGAAGGGCAGGACCCCCTGAACGCGCGGGCAGGGTGAAACTGACCTCTGAAGAAGATTAACCGGCACGCGTCTTCAGAGGTCGCCTCAATCAGAGTTCGTTTTTAATGCAGAACTCTTCCCAGCTCATCCCCAGTGACGCAGCATGCGATTTGAGATAAGCCTCGATAGCTTCAGCCGCCACCGCTTTATCCGGCTCAGCGAGCTGGATAGAAAAAATCATGCCATCCAGATTCTTCTGACGCAGGAAGGCCGCATAGATGCGTTCAGCATGCCATTCGCGCAGCTCTCGCAGTGAGAGATTGGCCGCGCGGGCATCGCTCTCAGTCAGTTCATCAAGGGCAGCCTGAAAGTCCGGGTGGGCGGTAAAAAACATCTCGCGTGCCTGCGCGTAGTAGGCTTCTGGGGTTTTCATCATTCTGTTCCTGAAAGTCTGTTGCAGCGCGCCAGTGTAACGGGTTGTCTCGCGGTTGTCAGGCACCGTCGCGCCCGAATGTCGCGGCGGGGGCCGCCCGCAGACAGCCGTTCCGGGAATGACCGGTAACGGATAAGGTGAGAAATGGGCTGCAATCCGGGGGAAGCAGCAGCCCGAACCGTCAGATACCTTGCGCAGCGCGGGGAAAAAATTATAACGTAGCCGCCATTAACGCGATTTTAGGGATTAAACATGAAAAAGTGGATGCTGATTGCGGCGCTGGCACTGGGTGGCTGTGCGCAAATCAACGATTATGAAAATGCGGTGCAGACCCCGGCACCTGCCGATTTGCAGGGCAACTGGCAAACCGTCGGACCGCAGAGCGGTCTGATCAGCGGCCAGGCGACAGGCAGCATCATTATTAATGCGGATGGCAGCACGCTGGATTGTCGTCAGTGGCAGCGGGTGATCGCCAAGCCAGGCAAGCTGACCCGACTGAATGGCGACTACGTTAATGTGACACGTCAGCTGCGTGTGATGCCGCTGGATGTCGACAATGGCGAGCTTAGCTACGATGGCCTGACGCTGCGAAAAGTGGCCCGTCCGACGGTTGAGTGTCAGCAGGCGCTGGAGGAGATGGCAAAGCAACCTAAAGCCACGGTGATCCAGAATATCGAACCCCAGTTGCTGCGTACATCGATTACCGAGCACAACGCCCAGTCATAACCCCACCTGTAAAACAGCCCCGGCAGGGCAAAGCCACTCTGATGCTCTGTCTGCCGGGGCTTCATACTGAGGTCAGCAGAAAATCAGTCCGCCACTACCCAGACGCTGACGCTGCCGCCGTTGCAGGCAAACACTGCGGTGCCGTGCTCATCGGCGGTGATTGTCTCTTCACGGTTACCCAGATAGTCGCGCCACACCTTACCGGCAAAGCCTTCACCCATGGGCACGCTTTTCTCACCCGCATCACCGTTTGACATAATCACCACGCAACCCGGCTGGGTTTCCGTGCCGCTGCGGCTGAAGGCGACACAGTTGGGATGATCAAAGTAGTCGGTCTGAACACCCCAGCCATACTGCTGCCGCGCCCGGATCAGGCCTTCGAGTTCCGGGATCACCGGCATCTCAATCTTGTGCGTTTCACCGTCGCCCCCCTCATCTTCGTAGGTCGCGCCGAACAGGTCAGGATAGAAAACGGTTGGCACGCCCTGTTCACGCAGCAGGATCAGGGCATAGGCCAGCGGTTTGAACCAGGCTTCAACCGGCGCCTCCAGCGACTGCAGCGGCTGAGTATCGTGGTTCGCCACGATAGTCACGGCGTGCCACGGATCAGCGACCACCAGGGAATTGGCAAAAATCTGGCTCATATCGTAGGCACTGCCTGCGGTTGACGCCTGATGGAAGTTCATGTGCAGCGGGGCATCAAACAGCATGGTTTTGCCCTCCACCTGATGCACATACTCCTGCAGCTTCTCGGTTTCAAACGACCAGTATTCAGCGACGATAAACATCGGCTCTTCAGCCACCTCCTGAATATGGTCGATCCACTCCTTGTAGAACCACGCCGGGATATGTTTTACCGCATCCAGGCGGAAACCGGTGCAGGGAACCTGTTCCATGACCCAGCGCGCCCAGTATTTCAGCTCCTCTCTGACCGCATTGTTGCGGAAATCGATGTTGGCCCCCATCAGATAATCGAAATTACCCAGCTCGTTATCCACCTGGTCGTTCCAGCCTTCCGCGGTGTAATCGTTGATGATTTTAAACACACCGTTTTCGTCCGGATTTTCGATGTGGTCTACGCCGCTGAAACATTTGTGATCCCAGATGAATTTCGAATACTCCCCGGCGCGCGCCGGAAAGGTGAATTTCGTCCAGGCTTCACATTCGACGACCTCATCGTCAATTTCATCGCGGTTATCCGGATTGACGCGGTTAACGCTGATCGCCTCTTTCTCGTCCGCGGCCATTTTGTGGTTCACCACCACATCGAGCAGCACCCCGATGTTATGGCTGCGCAGCGCCTCTGTAGCGGCCAGTAATTGCTGTTTGTCGCCATATTTGGTGGCAACCCCGCCTTTCTGATCGAATTCCCCAAGGTCAAAAAGATCATAGCTGTCGTAACCGACAGAATAACCACCCGAACCCCCTTTGTAACACGGTGGTAACCACGCCATCGTAATGCCAGTTTCGCTGAGCCACGCCGCGCGATCGGCGACTTCAGGCCACAGTTTGCTGCCATCCGGGTAATACCAATGGAAAAACTGTAATAACGTTGGGTTTTGCATGTACCGCTCTCCAGGGGGGATGATGAAAATCAAGTATGGAGTAAGCGGCAGAAAAGAGACGCCGCGCAGAAAAATAAATCTGGCGGCGTGGCAGAGCAGGGGATCAGGAGAGGGTTTCGCGGGGCACCATCACCACACCGCCCTGGTTACCATAGGCGGACATGACAGATTTCTGGCGGCTGCTCTGACCCACCAGCGCGGCCAGCTCATCCATCCGCGCCTGCAGCAGACGTTTCACTTCACTTTCGTTATCCAGGATATGCCGCAACACCGGGCGCAGCTGCTCCTGCGTCTGCGCCGACGGCGAGGCCTTATCTGTCGACTGGGCTAAATTCTGCACCGCGCTGACATACTCCATCTCCCTGCTGATCAATTCATCCCATTCGCCCTGTGCTGCGTGACGCAGCATACCCTGGCTGAGATCGAGTAACTGTTGGTAAACGGCAATCAGATGCGGTGCAGTAGTCATTAAACGGCGTCCTGAATCAGGTTAGATTGAACCACTTCTTTCCACGCGTCCGCGATGTTGCGCAGCAGGCCTTCGACCTCCCCGACCGCTTCAACATCGTTGTGCAGGTTGGCCTGCAGTAGGCGACGCGTCATGTAGTTGTAAAGATCCAGCAGGTTATCTGCCAGTTCGTCACCACTGTTTTCAGCAAGCCCCTCTTTCAGGCCAGCTTCGATAATATTGATAGCTTTAGAAATTGAGGTGCCTTTACCTTCAATATTGCCATCCTGCATAAACAGACGGGCGCGGATCAGCGCGCTCAGTGCGCCGTCGAACAGCATCACGACCAGCTGCTGCTGGCTGGCGCTCATCACGGCGCTTTCGACGCCAATTTTTGCATAGGCTTTGGTGCCTGTAGCGGTGTACATGGTCACTCCTATGATTTATCAGAAGAACTTGACGTATCGAACTGCTGCGTCAGATAAGAACTGGTTGAGTTAAGTTTACTGATAGCCAGATCCAGCTGAGTAAACTGCGTTTTATAGCGTGCGATATCCGCGTCGATGCGGTCGCTGGTGGTGTTGTAAAGGGCGGTCAGGTTTTTCAGCGTTTTACTCACGCCATCTGTAGCAGACTGAACGATTCCTGTGGATGAGAGCCATCCGGTAACGCTAGTCGCAATTTTGGTGGTAATGCCGGTGGTCTTACCGTCACCCACAATCATCTCTTTGACGCCTGCAGCGTCTTTATCCAATGCGGCACTCACCTTGGTGGAGTCAATGACCAGAGAGCCGGTTTGAGGATCGGTGGTAATGCCAATCTGCCCCAGAGATTTATAGGCAGATGTGCTCTGCGCATTGGTCAGCATGCTTTTCAGCTGGGTCTCAATGGTCCGCAGGGTACTGTCACCCAGCAGGGCGCCATTACTGGAGTCCTGCGAATCGGTGTTGGTATCCACCTGGGTGTATTTGGTCAGGGTATTGAACTGATCCAGCAACGTATTGTAGGCATCAACCCAGCTGCTGATGGCACTGGAGGCTTTGGACGTATCCTTGGCGATAGTCAGCGTCTGGGCGCCAGTGGTCTGCGCGGTAAGATTCAGGGTAATCCCTTCCAGCGCATCGCTGATCTGGTTGCTGCTGTTCTCAATTGCAACGTTGTTAACGGTCAGCTGGGCATTCTGCGCCGGGACGCTTTGCGTCATCGCATTGCTGCTGGCGGAGGCATCATAGCCCACGATCCCCTGCAGGGTGTCATCACCGGTCACGGCAATCTTCGTCACCGCATTGTCGCTGCCGGTTTTGTTGGCGCTCATGGAGAGGCGGAAACTGCCATCTGACACCTTGATAATTGTCGCGGTGACGCCGGCATCTGCGCCGTTAATCGCGTCACGCATGCCGGTCAGCGAAGTCTGATCGCTGCTCAGCGTCACGCTTTTGCTGGTGCCATCTTTTAAGGTGATAGCAATGCTGCGGCTGGATGCGGAGCTGTCGCCCAGTGCGGCGGTGTTGCTGCTCTGCACTGCTGATGTCAGCACCTGCGCCTGCGCCAGCTGGGTAACACTGATGGAGTATTTACCCGCCACGGTGCTGCCAGAGGTCGTGGCGCTGAATGCCGTTGAGCTGCTGGTCGCGGTGGTCGCGGTAAACAGGTCGGCACTGTTCAGCTTGGTGTTGGCAGTCTGGAAGGTCGTCAATGCGCTCTTCATGGTAGCGTAGGCACTGAGCTTGGCAGTATAAGCAGACTGCTGTGTTGAAATCGGTTTGAGCGCCGCTTTTTCAGCGGTCTGCAGGTTATCAAGCATGGTACTGAGTGGCAGGCCGGAACCCACACCGAGATTGCTAAAACTAGCCATAGTTCTTCCTTTATAAGGTCGACAGGGAAAGTGAATAGCTGGGTTATCGGCCTTGAATGCGGAAAGTTTAAAGGTATTTGCCTTAGGGTAATGAGTTAAATAAGGACTATAGAGAAGGGTAATTCAGCGGCTAGAAAATTAATGAATCAGGCCTAAAGAAGTCGGAAAGGGTGGCGATAACCTCAAACGTGACAGGCAGAAGCAAAAAATTTCGCCTGGTACTAAAAAAATTCTAAAGGTTGTTTGACGACAGACGATAACAACTTTGACGGCGCTGAAGCCGGCGGGTTGAAGCCCACACCTTAACCGAAAGACTTGATTAACAGGAAAATTTATCATGGCCCAAGTCATTAACACCAACAGCCTCTCGCTGATCACTCAGAACAACATCAACAAGAACCAGTCAGCTCTGTCTACTTCAATGGAGCGTCTGTCTTCTGGTTTACGTATCAACAGCGCGAAAGATGACGCTGCTGGTCAGGCGATTGCCAACCGTTTCACCTCTAACATCAAAGGTCTGACTCAGGCTGCCCGTAACGCCAACGACGGTATCTCTGCTGCGCAGACTACTGAAGGCGCGCTGTCAGAAATCAACAACAACTTACAGCGTGTTCGTGAACTGACCGTACAGGCTCAGAACGGCACTAACTCTGATTCTGACCTCTCTTCAATCCAGGACGAAATCAAATCCCGTCTGGACGAGATTGACCGCGTTTCTGGTCAGACTCAGTTCAACGGCGTGAACGTACTGGCTAAAGACGGCAAAATGTCTATCCAGGTTGGTTCTAACGACGGTCAGACTATCGACATCGACCTGAAGAAAATCGACTCTTCAACTCTGGGTCTGTCAGGTTTCGGCGTCTCTAAAAACGCACTGAAAACCAGCGATGCAATCACTCAGGTTGGCGCAAGCGGTTCACTGAAAGATGTTAACCTGTCAGCTGTTGCCACTGCTCTGAAAGTAGATGCAAGCTCACTGTCACTGAGAAACGTACAGACTTCAGCTGGCGCAGCCACTGCAACTTACGTTGTTTCTTCTGGCAACGACAACTACGCCGTTTCTGTTGATGACGCGACAGGTAACGTTTCACTGAACACCACTGACGTCTCTTACACCGACTCAGCTAACGGCGTGACTGCTGGTACCATGTCTGGTCAGTTCGTTAAAGTTGGTGCAGATTCAACTGGCGCAGCTCAGGGTTATGTGACTGTTCAGGGCAAAGACTACAACACCGCAGCAGGCGCAATTGTCAATGGTAGCGCAGGTGGTACTACTGGTGTTGCAAGCAACATCGGCGACATCGCTGACGCAGCTAACGCTAACGCTCACAAAGGTTCAGCGACTGCTAACCCACTGGCACTGCTGGACAAAGCTATCGCATCTGTTGATAACTTCCGTTCAAGCCTGGGTGCGGTACAGAACCGTCTGAACTCAGCGGTCACTAACCTGAACAACACCACCACCAACCTGTCTGCAGCACAGTCTCGCATTCAGGATGCTGACTACGCGACTGAAGTGTCAAACATGTCTAAAGCGCAGATCGTTCAGCAGGCTGGTAACTCCGTGCTGGGCAAAGCGAACCAGGTTCCACAGCAGGTTCTGTCTCTGCTGCAGGGCTAATCGCTTCTGTCAAAATTCAAAACCCTGCTTCGGCAGGGTTTTTTTTGATCTTTTTCTCCTGCGCCGGGCTGAAAGCCGGAGAATGCACTGAGCCTGAAGTCGCCTCTGCCGGTACTTTATTACCCCACAACTTCCCCCGCCCGTTACAGTTCCCGCCACGCTTGCCGATAACTCTTCACAGAACACTATAACTTTCGATGTTAACTTTTGTGGAGTGTCTATGCGCTTCAACTATGACCTGCTGCCGGGTGAGCGGCTGACGTTTGAAGAGATCGCCCGGCGTTATGCCCAGCAATACCCTGATGAAAAAGAGCTGACGGCACGTGCACTGCTGAGTCCCTCAACCGGGTTGCGAACCCTGAAGATACGCGCGGTCTTCGCCCAGGAAGAGAGCAACAGCCCGCTGGAGGATCTGCTGTTTATCTCCAGTGATAACGAGCGCAAGAATTACCTGCGCCGCTTTGAGCACTATCTGAAGCAGAATCTCTCTTTCCTCTATTTCCGCCGCAGCGAGAACGAAAAGCGCGACAACCTGTGGAAAGTGATGGGCAGCAGTCAGGTTTTTGCCATGATCGATCCGCAATCTGCTACGGCGCAGAATCTGCTGCAGAGTCGCGGCTATAAACTGGTGATGATGCATCAGGATGAGGATGAGGCCTACTGGCAGCTCTTTAATCCGCAGGCGAACCCCTGTTTTCCGCAGTCGCAGACTATCCAGTTTATCGTGGTGCTGAGTACGCCAGAGCACAAGGTGCCTGCGGCGGTGATGCCGGGGACGGAAGTCGGACGACGCGTCAAGGCGCGGGTGCTGCAGCGGGCCAGCCAGGCGGAGTTTATCGCCGGTGTAAAAGCCCGCTACGGTGCCTGTGTCATGACCGGCACAGAGCTGACCGAACGGCATAGCTGGCCCTGGGTCGAAGCCTGCCATATCGACACCCAGGAGAGCGATGACGGGCTGGTGGCGGACAACAGCATCGATAACGGCCTGTTTTTACGCAGTGATTTGCAGCGGTTGTTTATTAACCGATTGATTAGCATTGATGGTGAGTCGGGACAGATCACCGTGCATCCCGGCGAGGATGCACAACAACATATTTCGCCCTGGTATCAGGAACTGGATGGCCGGATTTGCAGCCTGTGGGCTGCGGTGCCACCCGCCACGCGGCAACGGCTGCGCGCCCGTCGATAATCCCCGCTGAAGAGTGCAGAAGGATCTGCATTCTGAAGTAACAAAAGTGAAATAGCCTCGTTTTACCCCGCCTATTCCTCCAATCGAAAACGCTACAGAATTGGATAATCATGCCGATAACATCATTAACGCAGGGTAGTCAACGTGAACGATTTCTATACCGCCGAAGGCGTGATGGACAAGCATTCGCTCTGGCAGCGCTACGTGCCGCTGGTGCGCCATGAAGCGCTGCGTCTGCAGGTTCGCCTGCCGGCCAGCGTTGAACTTGACGATTTGCTGCAGGCCGGGGGGATAGGGCTGTTGAATGCCGTAGAGCGTTATGACGCGCTACAGGGAACAGCCTTTACCACCTACGCCGTACAGCGTATTCGTGGCGCAATGCTCGACGAGCTTCGCAGTCGGGACTGGGCACCGCGCAGCGTGCGCCGCAACGCGCGTGAGGTGGCCGGAGCGATGCACAAGGTAGAACAGTCGCTGGGGCGTTCCGCCTCCGAGCAGGAAGTGGCGCAGCAGCTGAACGTTTCCATGGAGGAGTACCGGCAGATCCTGCTGGACACCAACAACAGTCAACTTTTCTCCTACGACGAGTATCGGGAAGAGCACGGCGACAGTGCGGAGCTGGTGACGGAAGGCCATGAGGAGGCTAATCCGCTTCATCAGTTGCTTGAAGGGAGTCTGCGTGAGCGCGTCATTGAAGCGATCGAAGCGTTACCCGATCGTGAAAAGATGGTGCTGACACTGTACTACCAGGAAGAACTGAACCTGAAAGAGATTGGCGCGGTGCTTGATGTGGGTGAATCCCGCGTCAGTCAGCTGCACAGTCAGGCGATTAAACGCCTGCGGGCCCGGCTTACGGGAGCGCGCTAGCAGTATCAGTTCCTGGCGATTCAAAAATATAAGAAACCGGGGACTCAGTAATGGGAGCCAAGACCAAGGCCAGACCGTTAAGTCGTTATCTTAAAGACTATAAACACAGCCAGAGCAACTGTTCGCATTGTGGCAAGGTATTAGATCGAATGGCGCTCGTTTTTCGTGGTCAGATCATCAATAAAGAGGCCATCGCTCGGATGGACCAGATGATTGATGAACAACTGTGGCTGAAACTTCAGCCAGAGCTGACCGCGCTCTGTCGCTTCTGCAGCGATATTTTTTGCAATACTCATCCGAATTATTTCGACATTATGGCGTTTAAGCAGTACCTGTTTGAACAGACAGAAATGAGCCCCAGCACGATTCGTGAATATGTGGTGCGGCTGCGTCGGCTGGATGAGATGCTCAAAGCCAAAAATTTCCCCGCCGACAGGCTTAAGGGAGAGAGCTGGCATCAGTGTCTGGAAAGCGATCTGCCGGATGCCGGAAATAATAATTACCGCATCGCGCTGCGCAAGTACGATCAATTCTTAGGCTGGCAGCAGGGGTAACCCTGGTCTGCACCGAGGGCTCCCCCGCGTGCCTGCGGCACGTTACTCTGTTATCCGCCTGCCGGGTACGGAGAAGGGGGGAGCACGGCGCCGCTTCCTCACCGCATCGACGGTCACCTGAATCAGAGTGATCCTTTGCGCATCTTCTGCAACACTGTAAGGATAATTTGAATGCCCGAACGGAGGCAGCATTGTCTTTACATCTGTTACACCAATTCCCGCGTCTTGAACTGCTGGGCGCCCCGACACCTTTAGAACACCTGCCACGCCTCTCCGACTATCTGGGTCGCGATATTTTCATCAAACGTGATGACTTCACGCCAGTGGCGATGGGCGGCAACAAGCTGCGAAAACTCGAATTCCTGGCGGCCGATGCGCTGCGCGAAGGAGCGGATGTGCTGCTGACGGCGGGCGCGATCCAGTCCAATCATGTGCGCCAGACAGCGGCCGTGGCAGCCCGCCTCGGCCTGAAGTGCGTGGCACTGCTGGAAAACCCGATGGGTACCCACGCTGAAAACTACCTGAGCAACGGCAACCGCCTGCTGCTGGATCTGATGGATGTGGAGGTGATCGCCGTAGATGCGCTGCATAATCCCGCCGAACAGCTGGCTGAAGAGGCTACACGTCTGGAAGCGCAGGGATTCCGTCCTTATATCGTTCCGGTCGGCGGCTCAAATGCGCTGGGTGCGCTAGGCTATGTGGAGTGCGCCCAGGAGATTGCACATCAGAGCGAAGGCGTTGTGGATTTCGCCGCCGTCGTGGTGGCATCAGGCAGTGCGGGCACCCATGCGGGGCTGGCGGTTGGCCTGGAGCAGCTGCTGCCGGAAACCGAGCTGGTGGGCGTCACCGTTTCACGTCAGACCGACGCGCAGTTGCCGCTGGTTGAGCGGCTGCGTCAGTCGCTGGCAGCCTCTCTGGAGGTGCAGGCAACGGCCCCGATCACGCTGTGGGATGAGTATTTTGCGCCCCGCTATGGTGAGCCCAATGAGGAGGGCATGGAGGCGGTGAAACTGCTGGCAAGGCTGGAAGGCATTTTGCTGGACCCGGTCTATACCGGCAAGGCGATGGCCGGCCTGATTGATGGCATCAGTCAGAACCGCTTCCGTCGCGAAGGCCCGTTGCTGTTTATTCATACTGGCGGCGCGCCCGCGTTATTTGCTTATCATCCTTCGATCTGAGACAAGCGAATAAAACAGTTTATACTCCGGGCGTTATCATTCTGGACTGGCAGCGACTCGCCGTGCTGCCCTTATAAAAACACACACACAATACTGTCAAAAATGGGGTAAATATGTCCTTTTCTCGTGCAGGTCGTCAGATGGTGATGGGCGTTATGGCCGTGGCGCTGATTGCCGGCGTCAACGTTAAAACCTTTGCAGCGGAAAATCTGCTGAACAAGATTAAAGAGCGCGGCACGCTGCTGGTGGGTCTGGAAGGCACCTATCCGCCGTTCAGCTTCCAGGATGAGCAGGGCAAGCTGACCGGTTTTGAAGTGGAATTTGCGCAGCAGCTGGCACAGCACATGGGCGTTAAAGCGAGTCTGAAACCGACCAAATGGGATGGCATGCTGGCTTCCCTCGACGCAAAGCGCATCGATGTGGTGATTAACCAGGTGACCATTTCCGATGAGCGTAAGAAGAAGTATGACTTCTCTACGCCTTACACTATCTCCGGTATTCAGGCGCTGACCATGAAGGCTAACGCCAGCACCATCAGCAAACCGGCTGATCTGGCGGGTAAAAAGGTTGGTGTGGGTCTCGGCACCAACTACGAGCAGTGGCTGCGTGAGAACGTGAAGGGCGTGGACGTGCGTACCTATGATGATGACCCGACCAAATATCAGGATCTGCGCTCAGGTCGTCTGAATGCCATTCTGGTTGACCGTCTGGCGGCGCTGGATCTGGTGAAGAAAACCGGCGATACCATGGCGGTAGCGGGTGACGCTTTCTCCCGTCAGGAAGCGGGCGTTGCCGTGCGTAAAGGCAACGACGATCTGCTGAAAGCGATCGACCAGGCCATTGCTGATATGCAGAAAGATGGCTCGCTGAGCAAGCTGTCTCAGAAATGGTTTGGCGCGGACGTGACGAAATAATGCAGGAAAGCCTTCAACTGGTGCTGGATTCAGCACCTTTTTTATTAAAGGGCGCGCTGTTCACGCTGCAGCTCAGCATCGGCGGGATGTTCTTCGGCCTGCTGCTGGGCTTTCTGCTGGCGCTGATGCGGCTGTCTCACTTCTGGCCGTTTCGCGTGCTGTCGCGGATCTATGTCTCGATTTTTCGCGGCACCCCGCTGATCGCGCAGCTGTTTATGATCTACTACGGCCTGCCACAGTTTGGCATTGAGCTGGACCCGATCCCCTCGGCGATGATTGGTCTCTCGCTCAACACTGCGGCTTACGCCTCGGAGTCCCTGCGTGGTGCCATCGCTGCGATTGAGCGCGGACAGTGGGAAGCGGCGGCGAGTATCGGCATGACGCGCTGGCAAACCCTGCGCCGGGTTATCCTGCCGCAGGCGGCGCGCACCGCACTGCCACCGCTGGGCAACAGCTTTATCAGCCTGGTAAAAGATACCTCGCTGGCCGCGACCATCCAGGTGCCGGAGCTGTTCCGTCAGGCGCAGCTGATCACCTCGCGGACACTGGAAGTCTTTACCATGTACCTGGCGGCTTCGCTGGTCTACTGGGTGATGGCCACGGTGTTGTCTGCGTTGCAGAGTCGTCTGGAACAGCATGTTAACCGTCAGGATTCGGAGTCGAAATGAGTGCCATCGAAGTCAGAAAGCTGGTGAAATCATTTAATGGCCAGACGGTGCTGCACGACATCGATCTTGATGTGGCCGCCGGTGAAGTGGTGGCGATTATCGGCCCCAGCGGCTCAGGTAAAACCACGCTGCTGCGCAGTATTAACCTGCTGGAAGTGCCGGACAGCGGCACTATCCGGGTCGGCGAGATTACGGTGGATGCCGCGCTGGCGCAGAGCAAACAGAAAGAGCAGGTGCGTCGTCTGCGTCAGCAGGTCGGTTTTGTCTTCCAGAACTTCAATCTGTTTCCCCACCGTTCGGTGCTGGAGAACATTATTGAAGGACCGGTGATCGTAAAAGGTGAAGCGAAGGCGGAGGCCGTCGCCCGCGCCCGCACGCTGCTGGAGAAGGTCGGCCTGCACGGCAAAGAGGGAAGCTATCCGCGCCGTCTGTCGGGTGGACAGCAGCAGCGTGTGGCCATTGCGCGTGCGCTGGCGATGCGACCGGAGGTGATCCTGTTCGATGAACCCACCTCGGCGCTGGATCCGGAGCTGGTGGGGGAGGTGCTCAGCACCATTCGCGCACTGGCCGAAGAGAAACGCACTATGGTGATCGTCACGCATGAGATGAGCTTTGCCCGCGACGTGGCAGATCGCGCCATCTTTATGGATCAGGGGCGCATTGTGGAGCAGGGCGACGCGAAAGCGTTGTTCAGTAACCCGCAGCAGCCGCGTACCCGCCAGTTCCTCGACAAGTTCCTCAGTCAGTAATTCAGTGGCCTTCTCCGGAAGGCCGCATTGCTTTTTACTCCTCCCTGTTTAATCCGGAATAGCGCGCTCTCATGCTATTTCAGGTCGCCGTACCATAATGTGCTGATAAGCGGTTAAACCTTTTGCCACATCTGACAAATCTTTTCTTTTCATCAACGGCTGACTGGTTTTTATTTCTTCCGCTTTCTCTTATTTATGTCTTCAGCATTATCAAAGATTATTTTCCTTTAATTCATCGCTGCGGATGATATCGGGCGCAGGGCAGGGAAAATCAATAAGTGTAAGGAAACGTTCTGCTAAGTAAATAACGGTAACGTCAGGGCCAGATAATGGGTTTTAGGAGTTTCGCTACATTCAATGTGGCATCAATGACGAATAATCGCTGGATAATCATAAAAGCCACAGAGATTTCCTCGCTTTCCTTTTCCGCATTCTGACCTACGCAGCAGGAGTCAATTAATGAGCCAGACGAAATCAGACCAGATATTGTGGGTAGACACCCTGAAGGGGGCCTGCATATTGCTGGTGGTCCTGTACCACACCGTGTTACCCGGTTTTGAAGGGACAATAAAATATCTCTCCGCCGGATGGTTCCCGGCCGAAATATGGATACAGTTTAATACGGTTCTGTCACCCTTACGGATGCCAGCCTTTTTCTTTGTTTCGGGACTGCTGGCCGCCAACGGTATTCTGAACCGGCCCTGGAAACAGGTATTTACCAGTCGTATTACCAATCTTTTTTATCTCTATATTCTGTGGGGCTTTATTCAGTGGTGGTCCATTATTGGTATCTCCACGGAAATTACCGGGCAGCGTATTTCACAGAACCTGAATGCTGCGTATGCCGGTTCGCTGTTTGAGTTTCTCAAGCTGACCTTTATGGCGATGAGTACCTCCTGGTATCTCTATGGCTTAGGACTCTATTTCCTCTGCGCTAAAATTTTCCGTGAATATAAGCTGGCCCTGGTGGCGGTGGCTATCCTGCTTAATTATCTGGCGGTCGAGAAAGTGATCCCGTTCTGGGGACCACAGAGCCTGGCCCAGTATTTCCTGTTCTTCCTGTTGGGCGCGTTCTGGAGCCAGACCATGCTGCGTCTGAGTGAGTGGCGCCGTGAGAACGTCATGCCCTGGGCGATACTGGCCGCCGTGGCGGGTATCCATGTGATCTTCGGTCTGGATAAGAGTCTGTTCCTGTGTGTGCTGGCGGTGTTGTTCAGCATTGCGGCCTGTCGCTGGCTGAATCAGCATTTCAGCATGCGTTATCTCAACTGGGTGGGCCGCAATACCCTGCAGATTTATGTGATTCACCGCATCTTTATCGAGTTCTTTGGTATGTCTGCGATCCTCTTCGCGCAGCGGCATCACCTGTTTGAACAGGCGTGGTTTTCATTCTTCTGGGCCTGTTTCTATCCGGTAGTGATCGTGGCGCTCTGCTCGCTCTGTTCCGTGGCGATCTGGTCGCTGACCAACCGTGGGGTGGGGCAGTCGCTGTTTCTGTTTCCGACGCTGCTTAAGCGGCAGCGGAATGCGGTTTCGCAGTAAAAGGGGAGTGCCTGGCGGTGGGCCGGCTCTGAGAGGGTTTCGCCCGCCAGGCGTGAGGGAGTTTCAGCCTGCCCGTGCAGGCGGACGCGTCAAGGGGCGGACGCCCGCCCCTTAACAATCCCGGCGTCCGGCAGCCTCCGCGCCCCGCGTTGCGGGGTACCTTCGTCACGCCCTGCGGCCGACGGACCGTCCGGACTCGCCATCCCTGGCTCGTGCCGTCCTCTCGCCGACGTCCTGTCGGCTCATCCTGGCCTCCGGTTGTTCCTCAGCGCGCCGGATGCCTCTCCCACACCCCCGCCTTTGAAATCTTATGTTTTCCGGGATGCAGAGATATCTGCTGGCCTGAAAGCGCAAGGCTCCTACACAATTCTCACCGCAATAAGAGAGCCACATAAAAAGAAGAGATAACAGCGGGGAGGGAGGCCGTCTGAGCCGCTGAGCGGATGAGGGATTTCAGGACGAGCGACAGGGATGTCGCGAAGAGGCAGGGTCGCGCCAGGGATGGCGCGTCCTGCCGGTCCGTGAGAAATCCGGAAGAAGCGAAGGGACCGCGAAGCGGCGGTGAGGCAGGCCGGAGCGCGGGGTCAAGGGGGCGCGGCGACTGGCGCCCCCTTGTCGGTCGCCTGCAGAGGCGAAGCTGAAACTGCCGGATTCATCCGGCGAACGAAACCTGCTCAAAGCCCGTTCGCGCATCGAACAAACTTCCGGCGAACGAAACCTGCTCAAAG